>SKKR01000532.1 GCA_007123655.1 Thermomicrobiaceae bacterium | reverse complement strand
CTCGCGGAGGTCGTCGTGGAGGGCATCACGCCGATCCAGCAGCGAATCACGGAACTGGACGAGTCGCCGGACGAAGTCGTCCGGCTCATGGAGCAGGGACGCAAGCGCGCTCACGCGATCTCCGGGCCGAAGATGGACCACGTCCGTGAAGTGACGGGGCTGACGTTTCGCGTCTGACTACAAACGGAATCCAGTCATCCACGCGACACGCAAGGAGGCTGAACAAGATGCCGGTGGCCAATGGAAACCCCGCGCCTGGCTTCTCACTCCCGGATGCCGCCAACGAGGCGCAGTACAGCACCGATTGCGCTCTCAAGCGCGGGCCGCTACTGATCGCCATTTACAAGTCGTCCTGCGAGGCAAGCAAGACAATGTTTCAGATGCTGGAGGCGCTCGGTGCGGCGTATCCCGAAGACCGGTTCACCCTGTTCGGCGTTGCTCAGGACTCGGCGAACGTCACGCGCTCGTTCATCCGGCGTGTCGGCGTTTCGTTCCCGATGTTAATTGAAGGTGAGGAGTATCCTGTTTCCAGCGCCTATGACATCGAGGAAACGCCAACCGTCTTCCTTTTCGATACAACGGGAACGATCATCTGGCAGACGTCCGGTTTTCAGTTGGACGCGATCGAAGAGGTTTCCGGGAAGATCGCGGAACTGCTCTACACATCCCCGGCCGACGTAACCGCGAGCGCAACTGACATCCCACAGCTGGTCCCGGGCTGACCATCGAAGCACCGGCCCTGAGTCTCAGGGAACGCCGTTCATTGAACAGGAACCAGCGAACACATGACACAACAGCACATCAACTGGTCCGAAATCGAGCCGGAGAACGTGTATCCGGGTATCACGCGGCAGGTCGTCCACGGTGAGCGTCAGACGATGGTGAGGTATGTCTACGCCCCCGGATCAGTTTTTCCGGAGCATCGGCACCCTCAGGAGCAGATTACCACCATCCTGTCCGGTGAGATCGAGTTCACGATCGCCGGAGCTTCCAGGGTGTTTCGTCCCGGTGATACTGGCGTTATTCCCGGGGACACCCCGCACGGCGCGCGCGTGGTGGGCGATCAGACGGTAGAGACGATCAACAGCCTGAGTCCACGGCGAGAAACCGCTCCCGGCCCCTGAGGCTGCGAACCTGCTCGCGGTGGGGTTTCCCCGGTGCAACGGTGACCTGCAGTGTGCGTATTGGACGAACGTTACGTCTTGTTATATGCTACCCGAACGGGGAGCATGGCGGATAACGGACGTGCGATCCGGGTTTCGCTCCCGGCGTCGGGTTCATCCGACTCGTTAGTTCGGGACAGCCCAGACCCGTTCCCGTCAGGTTCCCGCACCAGGCAATTCGCGCAGACGCGCGTTTCCTGCGAAGATCCCGGGGCACCACACGCAGTGTGAGGATCTGGAGTGATTGGGAATGAGCCGAGAGGATTCCGCGCAGAATCGAGACAGGACGTACGCGATTCTCGGGGGAATCGGCATGCTGACGTTTGCCGTCCTCTGGGAGATCAGGTGGCAGCGACTGATTCGCGCGTTCTCACAGCGCGATCGATCGGTTGAACAGTGGACCGAGCGCGCGCTACACGACCCGCTGACCAGCATGCCCAATCGCACCTTGCTGGCCGACCGGATCGAACAGGCATTGAT
This sequence comes from Thermomicrobiaceae bacterium, assembly GCA_007123655.1. Lineage (GTDB taxonomy): Bacteria > Chloroflexota > Chloroflexia > Thermomicrobiales > Thermomicrobiaceae > SLMJ01. The sequence continues at coordinate 7,418 of SKKR01000532.1, read as the reverse complement.
CCGCGCCCAGCGACAGGGGACTGGCGTTGCGCTCCTTTTCATCGATCTGGATGATTTCAAGGTCGTCAATGACACCTACGGGCACCTGGTAGGAGACCGGCTCCTCATCGCCGCGGGTGAACGATTCCGCCAGCACCTGCGGGCCTCGGACACGGCCGCCCGGCTGGGGGGCGATGAGTTCGTCGTCCTGCTGGAGACCCGCTCGCCTGATGACCCGGTAGAACTGGTGGCCGAGCGCCTCCGGCGGGCGCTGCATGTTCCGCTGCTCCTGGACCCGGAACCCATTTCACTTAATGCGAGTATCGGTGTTATCGTCTCGAGTAGTGGAACCGACTCACCGGACGACATGCTCGATCAGGCGGATCGCGCCCTGATCAAGGCCAAACAGTCCGGCAAAGATCAGATCGTTATCGGACCGGTGGATGAGCCGTCGGTTGAGTTCGAGCGACGGGCAACCGTCTGATCGCCCGAGCGACAATGGCTTGACGCCGCGATGTGTCGAGCACTCATCAGATCGGGGCAAACAGCTTCATGCTGATCACACCTGAACGGATTCTCAGCACGCTTGTCTAACCGCTGTCTCTTTCAAATGGCGCATTGAGACAGCGGGAGGACAGGCGCCCCTACAAGGTCGCACCTCCCGTCACATTCGACGGGAAATAACGCTATGCAATACAACGAATCAACGACCGGAGACGTGCCGCCGGAGCATGGTCGTGCGAGCGATCCCGGCAGTGGCTCGATCACGGACACTGGCCGGCTGTCAGTGCCATTGTGGCGATCGAACTCGTTCGTCAATCTCTGGGCGTCTGACAGCGCGCTTGACCTTGCCAGGCAATCATCGATCGTAGTCATACCGCTCGTCGGTGCCCTGACGCTGGGCGCGAACCCGCTGCAAATGGGGATTCTCGGGGCGGCAACCAGCGCGCCATCGCTCCTTATCAGCCTGTTTGCGGGTGTCTGGGTGGACCGCCTGCCGCGCCGCCCGACGATGGTCGCGACGAGCCTGGTCCGGGTTGCCCTGGTTGCGCTCATCCCGCTGCTCTGGTGGCTCGGATTGCTGAACATATGGCTGCTTATCGGTATCGCCTTTTTGACAGGCACGATGTCGCTGATCTTCGAGCTCTGTCGCCTCGCCTGGCTGCCGCAGATTGTCGGCCGGCCGAGACTGGCGGACGCGAACGGAAAGATGGAAGCGACCCGGTCGGTCGCACAGACCGGCGGTCCGCTCGTCGGTGGCGGGGCTGCGGGCGTCGTCGGGCCGCCGCTGGCGATGCTGGTGGACGCGTTCTCATCCCTGCTGAGCGCGTTGTTCGCCGGTCGTATCCGACACCCGGATCGATCCCACGCTCAGGCGCCAGCGAGACGCGCGATGCTCCAGCAAGCAGCCGAGGGATTGCGTGTGAGCCTCCGGAATCCGATTCTCCGGGCGACGATCGGTGCATCCGGCATGAACAACATGTTCGGCCACGTGTTCCTTGCGGTCTACGTGCTGTACATGGCGAATGTGTTGGGGTTGACTTCGTTCGAAATCGGCTTGGTGTTCGGGGTCGGCGGCATCGGCGCTCTTATCGGATCGCTCGCGGCAAGCCGCCTCTCCGCCAGGTTCGGCGTCGGTCGCACGATCACGGTGGCGTGGTTGTTCTTCGGTCTTGGAGGCCTGCCGATTCCCCTTGCGTTTCTGGTTCCCGAGTACGCGCTGATCCTTGTGGTAGCGTCCGAGTTCGTCCAGTGGATGGTTCTTCCAATCGCGGACGTCAATCAACTCAGCCTGCGCCAGGCAATCACGCCGGACCAGTATCTGGGTCGCGTCTCGGCAAGTTATCGGTTCATCGTGTACGGGCTTGTTCCGGTTGGGTCGTTGATCGGTGGAGGTCTGGGCACGCTGATCGGTCTTCAGGCGACCCTTCTGGTCGGGGTTTTCGGGATGCTCGTGGCGTTCGTCTGGATCGCGTTGTCCCCGGTTCGGGCGATCGAGTCGTTCCCGGCAGAACCACAGGACCTGATGCCGGCACCCGGCGACTGAGGCGGAACGAAGCCGCCTTCTGTCGGAGGCGGCTTCACAGTCCGAGAAGTGCAGATAGTCGTTCTTCGATCTGCAGCATGTCCGCCGGCGCTACTGTTCCGACGCTGTTGCGGCCATAGATTCGAGCAGTTGAAACAGATCTCAACTGCTCGCACATAGCGAAACTCGTCTGATTCAGTCCTGACGTTTCCGGAGATATCTCCACGTGCATTGGATAGTCGACTGGAGAACGACGACGCGTGGTGAGTGGAACAACAAAAATCAGTTCTCTCGGTCCCCTGTTATGCCAGTCACTTGAAACGATTACTCCTGGTCGTCTACCACGTTGCTCGCGTCCAACGGTCATATCAGGCTCGAAATGCCAGATCTCGCCTCTTCGAACGGTCGTTCCGGACACTATGACTCCTCATCCTCCTCTTCCCGCGGATCGATAATCGGGCTCAAAAAGACCCTCTCGATCTCTTCGTCCTCCTGTTTCCAGAAAGCGCGTTCCTCGGGATCCTCCATCATCTTCGCCCAGGCCCTGTTCGACTTCTCCAGCAATCGCTTCTGCCGGTACTCCTTGACCGCCTGGGCGACAACATCAGACATCGGAACAGCGTCTTCATCCGCTATCCCACGAATCGACTCGTAAGTGTCCTTCCTCACTCGGACTGTTGGATACCGTTGCTTGATCACGGCCATCGAAGTCAACTCCGTCCCTGATCGCCTGGCGACAATGTTAGCGCTAATCCTATGCTACCATGCTGTGAGATCTATTCCGCGGCGACGTTCCGTGATAGCGAGGCAGCAGTGAATTCGGGACGCTCGTGGTCAACTGCGCACACCGAATGGGACCGGCGCTGGCAACACAAGGAAACCAGAGACGAGTGGCGGGACCCGGAGCCCCTGGTGGCCGACAGCGTGCCGTTCCTGAAGGAGCGGAACGTGCGGGATGTGCTCGACATAGGCTGTGGGGTCGGTCGGCACGCACTGTTTCTGGCTCAAAACGGGTTCCAGGTCACCGCGGTTGATCTGAGCGAGTCCGGCCTGGAGATCGCGCGTGACACTGCAACGGAGATGTGCCTTGAAATCACGTTCACGCTCGGAGACTTCACCTCCCTCCCGGTGCCGGATGACTCGTGCGATCTCGCGCTGGCCTGGAACGTGATCTATCACGGGGACGGCGCCGTGGTCCAACAGGCGCTCGATGAGATTCAGCGGGTGCTCCGTCCGGGAGGAATCCTGATCTGCACCATGATTTCCACCCGCCACGAGCGCTACGGCGACGGGACCGAGGTCAGGCCGAATACCTTCATCGTCGAGGACGACGACGAGAAAGCGCACGCCCACTTCTACTGCGACGACCAGCGCCTGGTGGAATTGATCCGCGCCTTCCAGCTGTTTCAGCTGCAAGACCGCCAGCAGCGCGGTCCGGGAACCTGGCACTGGGAGTTTCTCGCGCAGCTTCGCGCGTCGACTTGACGAACGTTGCATTCGAGAAGATGATTGAAGATACGGTTACGAAGGGGTAACTCAAGACTGTTCAGGAGGAACGATGACAGCGACGAGCACACTGATCGGCAAAGCGCTGCCCCGAATCGACTCGGCGCAGAAGGTACACGGTCAGACCAGATACGCCGGGGATCTCACCGCACCGGGGTTGCTGCACGCACGTTTGACGACCTCGTACCAGGCCCACGCGAACATCAAGAGCGTCGACACCAGCGCCGCGGAGCAGGTGCCCGGGGTTCATGCGGTCTACACGGGCAGAGACCTGCTTCCGGACGGCCCGGAGCCGGCGTCCCGTGTCGGCGCAATGCTGGCCCGGGACAAGGTCGTCTTCTACGGACAACCGGTCGCCATCGTCCTCGCGGACGACGAGGCCGCGGCTGAGGAAGCCGCCGGCCTGGTACAGGTGGACTATGAACCTCTCGGTGTCAATGTTGACCCGAAGAAAGCCACCGAGCTCGACGCGCCGCCGATCCGGTCGAAAGACATCGACGCCGGAGAGGGAGAGGGCGAGGCCCACGCCACGGTCTCCGGTGGCGCGGAAATGGACGTCTCCAACCTCGGGCCGAACGTGACTGACGCGGTAGCGTTCAAGCGGGGAGACGTCGAAAAAGGATTCGCCGAGGCGGATGTCGTCGTCGAGCGCACCTACCGCACCAATTTTGTGCATCAGGGGTACATCGAACCACACGCGGTAATGGTCGTGCCGGACCCGCTTGGCCGGATTACGATCTACACTCCCACCCAGGGACAGTTCTTCGTTCGCAACACGACGTCCAACATCCTCGGGATGGACCACAACGACATCACGGTGGTGCCGATGGAAGTTGGCGGCGGATTCGGCGGGAAGACCTGCCTGCTGCAGCCGCTTGTTGCCGCCTCCGCAATTCGCTCGAAGCATCCGGTCAAGCTGGTCCTCAGCCGCATGGAAGAGTTCCTGCTGACAACGCCGGCCCCCGGGTCTGTGATGGAGATCAAGACGGGCGCGAAGAAGGACGGCACGATCACCGCGGTTCGCGTCCGCGCGTTGTTCGACTCCGGCGCGTATCCGGCCAGTCCGACCAACGTCGCGGTGCTGGTCATGGGCGGTTATTACCGCTGCGCGAACCTGGACCTGGAAGGGGTCGAAGTCATCACCAACAAGCCGGGTGTCGGCGCGTACCGCGCGCCGGGCTCGCCGCAGGCCACATTCGCCATCGATCAGAACATCGACGAGATGGCCCGAAAGCTCGGCTGGGACCCGCTGGAGTTCCGCATCTACAACATCTCGGTTGAGGGCGATCCGCAACCGAACGACGAGCCGTGGCCGGCGATCGGCGGGAAAGAGGTGCTCGAGTCGCTGCGGGACCACCCGCTGTATAAGAACAAGCCGACCGGCCCTGGCGAGGGTGTCGGCGTCGCCGTCGGTGGATGGCCGGGTGGTGTGGAGCCGTGCGCGGCGAATCTGCGTCTGAATACGGATGGAACGGTCGCCCTGACGCTGGGGTCGATGGACATCAGCGGCACGAACACGACCATGGCGATGATTGCCGCGGAGACATTCGGCGTTCGGATGGATCAGGTCAGGCTGACCACCGCGAACACGGACAACGCGCCGTATGCCGGCATGAGCGGTGGTAGCAAAGTGACCTACACGATGGGCGTCGCCGTCGCGGCCGCCGCCCAGGAAGCCAGGGATCAGGTGATGTCGATTGCCTCGGCTGAGCTCGAGGTCTCTCCGGACGACCTGGAAATGGTCGACGGCGAGGTCAAGGTCAAGGGAGCTCCGGACACGAAACTCTCCCTGTCGCAGATCGCCACCATGAGCATGAGCTTCGGCGGCAAGTACCCACCGGTTTCCGGTGCTGGCAAGTCCGCGGTCCTGGATAAAGCGCCGGGCTTTTCGGCGCAGCTGGCGCATGTGCACGTCGATGAGGACACCGGCGAGGTCCACTTGAAGCACCTGGTTGTCTCGCAGGATGTTGGCAAGGCGCTCAATCCGGCGATGGTCGAAGGGCAGATCATGGGTGGAGCGGTCCAGGGCATCGGCTGGGGCCTCTACGAAGGAATCATCTACGACGACAACGGGCAGCCGCTCAATCCGAACCTGATGGACTACACACTGCCGAAACACGAACAGAGCCCATCGCTCGAGATCATCCTTATCGAGAAAACCTCCAAAGCGGGGCCTTTCGGAGCGAAAGGCGTCGGGGAACCCCCGGTCGTTCCGACCGCCGCGGCAATCGCGAACGCGATCGCCGACGCAACCGGCGCCCGGGTGACCGAGATTCCGATGACGTCGCAACGCGTGCTGGACGCGATTGCCAGCAGAGACGTCTGAGCCAATCTGACCAGGCGATCCTGGAATCAGGCCTGACATGAAGGAGGGTACGTCGCTACCCTCCTTCCGTGTCCCGGCAGGAACGTCGCTTCAACCGGAATGAGCGGTGGAGTAGATGAGCGAGCAACATCCCCAGTCAGATACGCGGGACGAAGTGCTCGCGAACATTCGCAAAGCGCGGGCTGAGCTGGAGGCATCGTTCGCCGGGCTGTCCGAGCATCAATTGACGGTGCCACGGACAAGCGGAGGGTGGTCCATCAAGGATCACCTGGCCCACATTGCCGCGTGGCAGCGGAGATGCCTGGCAATCATCGCGGGCAAGCACCCGGCGGACGGGTTCGAGATCGATCATGAAACCTACGATCAGCTGGATGATGCACACGCGATCAATGATGTGCTCTACCGCCGCTACCGTGATCGCACGCTCAGTGAGGTGATCGAGGATTTCCGGGGAACCCATCGCGAGGTGGAGATGACCGTTCAGGCGATGAGCGAACAGGATCTGATCCAGCCATTGTCTGGACCGGTCGCCAATCGATTTCCCAGAGTTGTCGATCTGATCAATTTCAACATCGCACGTCACGATCGGGTCCACATCAAAGACATACGGGTACTGGGCGAACGCCGCTGACACCACCCCGGGCGGTGGGGTTGACGCTGGCAGGCATCATGCACGCAACCGGCTGGAAGGCAATGAGAAAGCAGGCGCAAGACATGCAGGAGAGGATTGGATGACCGGATACGACGATTTCCAGAGTGGGGCCGACGAGGTCCTGGAACAGGTGCACGCGGCCCGCGCCGAGATCGAGTCGATCATTGACGAGCTCTCGAAAGAGCAGATGACGCAGGCGACCGACGACGGCGGCTGGTCGATCAAGGATCATCTGGCGCACATCGCGGAATGGCAACGCCGGGGACTCGGTGTCATCGAAGGCCGCGCGGCCTGGGAGTCGCTCGGGATAGACCGCGAGACCTACCGGCAACTGGACATCGACGGCGTTAACCAGATCATCTACGAACGGAACAAAGATCGCCCGCTGGCGGAGGTCCTGACCGACTTTCGGAAAATGCAGGAACGGGTTATCCTGACACTGGAACAGATGAACGAAGACGATCTCGACCGGTCGATCCCGACCGACATGGAAGAGGTCACCTACCGGCGAATTGGCGACATCGTTCTCGGTAACTTCTCGGGGCATGACAGCGATCATGTCGAGGATATCCGACTGCTGGCAAACCAGCCGGTCGACTAGTCGCGGAATCAGGACAGCCCATCAATGAGCATGACGCCAGCGCAGCTGACCGTCGAGTGTCTTCGCCAGCAAGGCGTCGACACGATTTTCGGGCTGGACGGTGATCATGTCATCTACCTCTACGACGCGCTGGCCGACGTTCCCCAGATCCGACCAATCAACGTCATGCACGAGAACAACGCGTCCATCGCCGCGGAACTCTATGCGCGGTCGACGGGTAGACCTGGCGTCGTTCTGGTTACCGCCGGCCCCGGCGCCACGAACAGCCTGTCCGGCATCGCCGGAGCCTACGCCGCGGGTGTGCCGATCGTTCATCTCTCCGGCGGCG
>SKKR01000195.1 GCA_007123655.1 Thermomicrobiaceae bacterium | reverse complement strand
CGGCTGCTCGAGAGAGTGCGACAATCACTGACGATCCCATTTCGATTCACTGATGCGGAGAAGGATGCCGAGGATCAGGAAGTTCGCCAGCAGTGCGCTACCCCCGGCGCTGATGAACGGCAGTGTGATCCCGGTTAGTGGAATCAACCTCAGGTTGCCGGCGACGATGATCAGGGTCTGCAACGCGAGAATCGTTGTGACGCCCAGTGCCAGCAGGCGCTCGAACTGTGATACGGCGCGGATTGCGATCAGGTATCCACGCGCGATCAACAGCATATAGAGCACGAGAATGCCGAACGTGCCGAGCAGTCCGAGTTCTTCGCCGATCGCCGCAAAGATGTAGTCCGTCTCGACTACCGGGATGAACTCCGGGCTTCCGAAACCGAGGCCGGTCCCGAACATCTCACCAGACGCCAGCGCGTATTCGCCCTGAATCTGCTGATAGCCGATCCCCAGGGGACTTCCCCAGGGATCGATCCAGTTCTGAACGCGGATCGCTACGTGGCTGAACAGTTCGTAGGTGAAATAGACCGCGACTCCGAACGAAACCAGGCCAGCAAGCACGTAGAGCAGGCGGCCCGTGGAGGCATAGAGCATTGCCAGAAAGATTCCGAAGAACAGGAGTGCGGTTCCCAGGTCGTTCTGGAGCACGACGATCATGACCGCCATCAGCCACATGAATATCAACGGGATCAGATAGGGGATCGGTGGGAGCCGGAGCGGTCCAAGCTGATAGTGTCCCGAGAGCAGGTCGTGATGATCAGCCAGGTAACCGGCGAGAAACACCACCAGAATTACTTTGACGAGTTCACCTGGCTGGACAACGATGAAGCCGAGATCGAGCCAGAGCCGAGCACCATTGATCTCGATGCCGAACAACATCGTGATGACCATCAGAACGACGCCAGAGAATGCCCAGGTGTACTTGTATCGTCGCAGCCAGTTGAGACGTTTCACGAACGTCATCATTCCCCAGAGGACCAGAAAGCCGAGCGCAAGGTAAATCACCTGGCGTTCTGCCAGCGTGGACCAGGCTTCACCCCGCTCCGCGAGTTCCGGTTGCAAGCGCTGAATCATGAGCAGGCCCATGCCCGCGAGCATTGCGACAATTGGGAAGAGAGCCTGGTCACCTCGGAACCCGGTCGCACTGAACCAGAGGGTGATCCCCGCCAGCAGAGCAACGTATGCGAGGCTGACCCAGATATCAGCCCAGGTCCACGTGGTATCGCCGGTTCGAGCGAGGAAAATCGTCAGCAGTCCAACAATCGCCATCAACGAGGGGACGATCAGGAGCTGAAATTCTGTGAATCGAAACCGCTCCAGGGCAGCACGCATCGATGAAAATTCTCGTCACGATTACAGCGGTTAGTGCCAGTTATCGCGCCGCCAGACAGCGCATATAAAGCCTACCGCATCCGGGGGTGGACGTACGCCTTGCGGCCATGAACCAGCGTGGCCGTGGGGACAGGATCCCGTCAGTTCCGGTCGCACTAGCGGCAGGAGAACGCGATATTGATCAGATGGCTGTTATAATCCGCGCCAGCATCAGCGGTACGTGCCCGTTTACGCGGTTGCCTCCTTGGCACTGACGGTCTAATCTCACTGCGAGTACCCTGTGACTATTCCACAGCACACACGTGATCCTGACTCCCGTCGCGCGTCCAGTTGCCTGCCGAGAATTGTGGCGGTCTTCATCCTCATAGGGAGCGTCGCGCTCGGCGTCTGGAACGCGGCCGTTCACACCCCGTGGAACGAGCCGCCATCCCGCCCCGCGACGGCCGCGGAGCCCCGGATCCCGCACACCGCGGTGAGCCCGTACAGTGCGAATACGTTCCTTTCCCAGGAAGTCGAACCGTGGAAACGCGAGAAGACCGTCGAAATGCTGTCCCTTGCGGGAATTAGCTGGATCAAGGAAGGGTTCCCCTGGAGCGAGATCGAACCGAGCGAGGGAAGCTTCTGGGACCCCGAGTTTCAGCAGGATTCCTGGCAGAAGTACGACGAGATTGTCGATCTTGCCGAGGAGTACGGTATCCGGATCATCGCGCGGCTTGACCACACTCCTGAATGGGCGCGCCCCGAGGGGAGCGGGTTTCACACCCCACCGAGCGATCCCGCGGTATTCGGACGGTTCGTCGAAGCGTTCGTCGAACGTTATAGCGGGCGCATCCAGTACATTCAGATCTGGAACGAACCGAACCTCGCTCGTGAGTGGGGCGGCGAGATCGATCCGAACGGCTACTTCGAACTCCTCAGGGAAGCTTATGTCGGCGCCAAATCCGCGGATCCCGAGGTTGTTGTCCTGAGCGCTCCGATGGCGATGACCAATGAGCACTCGGAACGCGCGATTCCGGAGTTCGATTACTGGGAAGCACTGTATGACCTTGGCGCGGGTGACTATTTCGACGTGCTCACCGCAACCGGATACGGTATCGATCAGGCGCCCGATGAAGAGCCGTCGCACGATGTGATCAATCTCCGGCGAATCGAGTTGCTCAGGGACGTTCTCGAAGACTACGGGGACAGCGAGAAGCCGATATGGCTGACGGAATACGGATGGAACGCGGCGCCGGACTCCATCCCGGAAGATGAACTGGAGTGGGGCAGCGTCAGTGTCGAGGAACAGGCCGAGTGGACCGCCGGCGGGATCCGGTGGATGAGCGAAAACTGGGAATGGTTCGGTGTATCGAGTATCTGGTACTTCCGCCAGGTTGGGATGATTCCACCGGACGCCCCGGAGTACTACTTCGCTATGGTCGACCTGGAATTCACTCCGCGTCAAGTCTATCTGACCGTACAGAACGATGCGCTGGAGCGACGAACTGCCTTGCCAGGTACGTACGCGCCACTGGAAGCCCCAGTGCAACAATTTGGTACCTGGAGCAGGTTCAATGATCCCGCGGCCCGGTTCGGTGAGAGCATCCGCTCCGACAGCGCTGGTTCCGAGATCCGGATCGAGTTCACCGGTACCGACCTGTCCATTGAGACGAGCCAGCACGCCTCGAGCGCGGGAAGGGCCTACATTTCGCTGAACGGGAGTCCGGCACAGGCCAGCCTGTATGACGTCGACGATGAGGGGCGGACCTACCTGGCGCTCGATGACCTCGCTGAAGCGAATGACCCTGTTACGCTCGTTGAACGGTACGGAACCGACCGGCCACAGGAGACCAATGAACTGCGGATCGTGCTGGACACTGACTCGTCAATGTCTGTGAGTTCCATCACAGTCGAGCACAACCGGTCGTATGGACTCTTCGGGCTTCTCGCGGCCGTCTCCGGCGCGGGGCTTCTGCTATCCGGTCTGCTGTTTCGCAGATGAGCGGGTCGATGGATAACGAACAGCGCGCCCGACCAGCGACGGACGGTGACTCTTCAACGAGTGATTCTCCGTGGCAAACGCTGGGGCGGGGCGTTCTGCTCGCAGCCGCGGCAATCGTCCTCTTCGGATCGTTCATATGGGTTACGAATCTGGAGCGAACCCTGCCCGAGATTCGTACCCCGCGTGATCCTGAATCCAGCGAGTTATTGTCTGGACACGCGCTTATGACACCTGGAGACCATTCCATTGCGACCGTCGATCATGCAACAAGCGGAGAGTGGGTGGAACAGGAAATCGGCGAGTCCGAATGGCTGGCGAGCCAGCAATCAGGGAGCACGATGTATGTCGCGTTCTATGGGACGGACATCTCGGTCCTCGCCCGCACGGGGCCGGAAGCCGGTCGAGCGTATGTTCACGTCAATGATCGGGAGGTCGATCACCTTTTGATCGATGACGGTGGATCGTACGTCAATCTCTGGGCGGGACAGGCGGTGGACCAGCCGATCCCGCTCGCCAGCGGTCTGGCTCATGGCGAGCACATCGTCGAACTCACCGTCGCCGGTGACGGCGAAGTGGCGATATCCGGCTTCGAGGTCGAGGCTGCGACGCCTTTCACCTGGGCATTCGTCATGATGTACGCGGGGCTCGCCGGCGGCATGTTCCTGATCCTTCGAACCGGCCTCAGGGCACTGAGTTCGCGGCACGGCACCAACGTCGACACGCGGCAACGAGGCCGGCGCGTCACGGAGACGGAATGATCGGATCAGCGCTGGAGCCCTATCACCACCTCGTGTACCGGGAACTGGCGTACGTCTTTGTGCTCTTGATCATCGCCCTCACACCAGCGTTTCTGGACGTTGGCATTGCCGCCTGGATCGCCCCGGGTGCGGTGCTCGCATTCGCACTTGTCCATCCACGTGCGCTGGTTCTCGCGGTGCCGGGGGCCATCGCGCTCTCGTTCGAGCCTCTCCAGCTTGGCGAACTGCAGCTGAACGTTCTGGAAGTGCTGGTGGCGGGCGCTATCGTCGGATATGCGCCGCGGGCGCTGGCGTATTCCTGGCGAAACAGACGCGACATCTGGGAACGGGGGCTGTTGTCATTTGAGTCGGTCGTTCCCGACCGGTTCGCGCTGGCCATTGCGTTGCTGACTCTCGTTGCCGGGTTCATCGCATTGATATGGATGGCAGATCCGGACTACGTCTCGGAAAGTCTCAGAACATTTCGCTGGACAATCCTCATCCCGGTGGCGTATGTGGTCATCGCGGGACCAGTTCTCGCTGTGACAACGCATCGGCACCTGGCCGTCGTTCTGTTCCTCGCCGGTGCCGTTGTAAGCTCGGCAATCGCGGTTGTGGACGGACTTGCCGGCGGAGGAATTCAGGCCGATTCAATCACCCGGCTTTCCGGCATTGCACCACATCCAAACGCACTGGCGCTCGTACTGGAGCGGGCTGCTGTCGTTGGAGTCATCAGTGCCCTCCTGGTTCGCACACGGATCTCTCCGCCCTGGATGTTGGCGAGCGTTTTCGTTCTCCTCGTGACCGTCCTGACGTTCTCCCGTGGAGCGGTCCTCGGCATGATCGTGGGTATCCTCTTGATTCTTCTGCTCACCCGGGCGAAGCCACTTGCCGCGTTCGGAGCGGGTGCCGCCGCTCTGGTCGTGGTTGGAATTGGCGTCGTCGCTCCGGAACGAACTCTGTCATTCGCCGGAGGTGGGAGTGGTTCGCTGCGGTTCGAACTCTGGCGATCATCAGTTGCGATGATCCAGGATCACCCGGTCACCGGGGTCGGACTGGACCAGTTTCTCTACCAGTACCTTCCCCGATACGTTTCTCCCGAAGCGTGGCCGGAACGGTTCACGTCGCATCCACATAACGTTCTCCTCGATGTGTGGCTGTCGCTCGGTATAATCGGAGTGCTGATTGCCGCACTGTTGGCCGTGCTGTGGATCAGTCGGGTTCGCACGGCGTTGCGGGTCAACGACCGCATTGCGCTCGCCGCCGCTGGTGGCATCATCGCCGCGTTCGTACATGGGCTGGTCGACCAGACGTACTTCCTGCCGGAGCTGGCAATGAGCTTCTGGCTCCTGGTTCTGCTGCTCCGCTCGAACGAAAATGTTATGGAATCTGACGAAACTGGTCAGAATCACCCGAAAGGACAAACGTGAAGGTACTGGTCGCAGGCGCGGCGGGATTCATTGGATCGCATCTCTGTGACGCGCTGCTCGCGTCAGGACACCAGGTCACAGGGGTCGATAACTTCGTAACCGGCAGAAACGTCAACATCCGGCATCTCAGCAACCACGAAAGCTTCCGGCTGGTTGAGCACGATATCACCAACCCGTGGACACCCGATGACCAGTTCGATCTGGTCTACCACCTCGCCAGTCCCGCAAGCCCGGTTGGCTACATGCGTAATTCAATTCTCACGCACCTGACGAACTCGATCGGTACGCACAACCTGATCCAGATCGCCCAGACAATGAACGCTGGCTTTCTCTTCGCATCAACGTCCGAAGCGTACGGTGATCCCGAGGTCCACCCACAGCACGAATCGTATTTCGGAAACGTCAATCCCGTCGGCCCGCGTAGTTGCTATGACGAGAGCAAACGCTTCGGCGAGTCGCTTACAATGGAGTACATCCGGAACTTTGGACTCGATGGCCGAATTATCAGGATCTTCAACACCTACGGGCCGCGCAGCGACCCGGACGATGGCCGGGTTATCCCCGCGTTCATCATGAACGCACTCCGGGACGATCCGTTGACGATCTTTGGGGACGGCCAGCAAACGCGGTCCTTGTGTTACGTAACGGATCTGGTGCGAGGCATCATACGCGCCATGGAAGCGCCCGGGACCAGCGGGCAGGTAATCAACCTGGGAAACCCGGATGAGCGGAGCGTCCAGGAGATCGCCGAAACGATCATCGAGGCGTGCAATTCGTCGTCGCGAATAAGTTATGAGCCGGCGCGTGAGGATGACCCCTACCTGCGCTGCCCGGATATCACTCGCGCCAGGTCACTCCTGGGGTGGGAACCGACAATCGGCATCGAAGAGGGGCTCCGGGCAACGATCGAGGACCTGAGTTCCTATGTTACGTCCGGCGATAGACCGCGTCCTTCATGATAAGGACGGATGGCGACTCGATAGACTAGTGACCGGGTTCGGGGTTCTGCTCGTCGTCCTGGTGATCGTGGCGCTGCCGTTCCCGCTAGACGCTGCGCTTCTTGCCGCGCCGCTGGTTGCGGTCGTTTTGCTGGTTCATCCCGTGCTGATGCCGCTCGGAATTCTGGCCTCGGTCCCCGTCCAGGATCTTGCCCCCGTTCCGGAAGGCGTGCCACTCACGGCGACGAGAGCAGCGGTGGCCGGTTCGCTGGCAATTGCCCCGATTCTCATTTTCGGTCGCAACGTCGCGTTCAGATTCTCCCGGTTCATCCTGATCGGGGTGCTGTACGTCGCCACCCTCGCGGTATCCCTGTGGAGCGTCGACACTCCGGCAACAGGGTACCCGGAAATCTATCGGTGGATCATCGCGCTGCTCGCGTTCTGGCTGGTCCTCCAGTTCATACGAACACGGAGACAGGTGATCGCCACGCTCCTGCTCATGGCGGGAATTGCGATCGTCCAGGGAGTTCTCGGTGCGCTTCAGGCGCTTCTCGGCATTGGCCCGGAGAGCTTCGAAATCGGCCCGGGATTCTCACGAGCCTACGGAACGTTCGGAATGCCCAACAGCTACGCGGCCTATATCGAAATCGTCGCGCTTCCGCTCATTCCGGTGACCGTGTGGGCATTGATCGAAACCTGGCGCCGATTCGGGGCATTTCGCCGGGCACGAGTTGCCGGATTCCTGGCAAGCACGCAGGAGCGACGAGGGCTCGTGCTGATCGTGGTCGCCACGCTGGTGCTAGGCGCCGGCGCCGCGGCCGGTATGGCCGGCATGGCGATGAGTTTCTCGCGTGGAGGCTGGCTCGGGACGGCGGCAGCATTGTTTGTCATGGTCATCCTGCTCGGACGACGCACGGTCGTCGCGTCGACCATCACGGCGTTTGCTATCGGAATCGTGCTGTTCGCGGGCGCGTCAGGTACCGTCCTCACCGTCCTGGAGGACCGGTTCTCGCAGCTGGTGGAGCAGGCTCAGATCGGCGATATCCGTGGCGTGCCGGTTACCGACGAGAACTTCGCGGCCGTGGAGCGAATGGCTCACTGGCAGACGGCAATCGCGATGTGGGACAGCAGCCCGTGGACCGGAATCGGTGTCGGGGAGTTCGACAACCGCTTCAAAGAGTTTGCGGTCCACCCTGATTTCATCGATTCTCAGGGGCACGCGCATAACTACTACCTGCACGTGCTTGCGGAGACAGGAGTGCTGGGACTGCTGGCGTACCTCGCGCTGATCGGCGCGGGATTCTGGGTGGGGTGGCGTGCGTATCGCAGCCCTGACGGTCTTGCGAGCGCGATCGGCATCGGCGCAATCGGCGTAACCACGGCGTTAACTGTCCACAACATGTTTGAAAACCTCCACGTGCTCAACATCAGTATTCAGCTAATGGCTGTGTGGGCGCTCGCGGTCATCGTGACTCTTCGCGATTTCACCGTCAGCAGATACCGTGAAGCATCAAATCGGGAAACGCATATGCTGTACGATTTCTCCCGGTAGCCGGCACGGCCTGGCCGGGTGCCGGGATCATGGTGATCGTCGACCGGGAGTAGCGGTGTTATCGAACCCGAATGAGTCCCACCAGAATGACACGCAGGACGACTACGGGCTTCGACGGCGGATCATGCGGCCCAGAACGCTCCTTTCGTTTCTGGCCGGTGCGGCGATCGTCGTCTTCGCGATCAGCCGCCTGGATCTGAATTGGGGCGATATCTCGACCCAGCTCAGAAACGCGCACATTGGCTACGTCATCGCCGCATTCGCCGCGTACTACGGCTCGATCTTCATTCGCTCACTTCGCTGGAGAAACCTGCTCGATTCCGCGGAGGTCCGCCCGGACCCCGGATACGCGATGCCACGCGTGCGCGGTATGGCGGCGATCTACATGGTGTCCTGGTACTTTAACTGTCTGCTGCCGGCGAAACTGGGCGACGCCTACCGCGGGTACCTGCTGAAGAGCCGTTCGCGAACGTCGTTCAGCACCGCGCTCGGAACGGTCGTGGCGGAGCGATTGGCGGATATCGTCGCGCTGGCGTCGCTTCTCGTCTTGTCCGGCGTTATCGTGTTCGGAACGCGATTTCCAGACCGCCTCGAGAACTGGCTCTGGTTCGCCGCGATCCTGGCAGTCGCGCTCGTGTTCGCGTTTTCGATTGCCTACAGATACCGCGCGCTGTTTCGCAAACTGGTACCCCAGCGGGTAATGACACACTACCTTCGTCTTGAACAGGGCGCGCTAATGTCCTATCGCAAAGTGCCGTCGCTTGTGGCGCTTACCGCCGTGATCTGGTTCCTCGAGGGCGCCCGAATGTATCTGATCGGGCTCGCGATCGGCGCCGGACTCGGCATACCGGAGGCAGTGTTCATCGCGCTGCTTGCCAGCCTGCTGACCGCGGTTCCGGCGACACCGGCGGGACTCGGCTTTGTCGAAGTAGGCATCGTTGGCGCGGCGGTCGTGATGGGATTCAGTGATGGGGTAGCTGCGTCGCTGGCAGTTCTGGACCGGTTCGTCGCATACTGGAGCGTGCTGGTGATCGGTACCGGTGTGTTTCTTCTGACACGCTGGAGATGGCGGGGGAAGCAGATTGCGAGTAGCCCTGGATTATTTTCTAGGAGGATTCCACATAATTCCGAGGACTCCTAGGAGTGTCACCTATCCCATATCCCCGTCAAAT
>SKKR01000126.1 GCA_007123655.1 Thermomicrobiaceae bacterium | reverse complement strand
GACGCAGGGACAGCCCGCCGGGCTTGCAACCGGGGCGGGAATCGCGGCTGCGGATGGCTGCTACGCCGTGCTGGCGGCGTTCGGCATCACCGCGATCTCACAGGTTCTGCTGGATCACCATATCCCGATCGAGTTCGTTGGTGGTATCGCACTATTGATACTCGGTGTCCGGATAGCCAGAACGATTCCGCCACTTCAGCATGCGAATCCAGCCGTGACAATCGCCTCCGCACGATGGTTTACCAGTGCGTTCGCCCTCACGCTGGCCAATCCGATGACGATCATCTCGTTCGGGGTGATCTTCGCCGGACTGGGACTCGCGAGATCGGACAACATCTCGTCCGGCGCCTTGCTGGTGACCGGCGTGGTTCTCGGCTCGATGTGCTGGTGGCTTGCTCTCACGACCGTTGTCCGGGCCTTCGGGCGCATCGTGTCGAGGGCAGCGCTCATCTGGATCAATCGTCTGGCAGGAAGTCTGATAGCGGTGTTTGGCGTCCTTGCCGTCGTCTCGGCAGTTGGCTGATCGATCGTAGAAGAATATGAGGTTGTCGCCATGCTATTCTGGCGATACCGTCACGCTCCATTCACAGAGCAGGAGATTTGCGATGCTGCGCACACCGATTTGCGACCTTTTCAGGGTCGAGCACCCCATTATCAGCGCGCCGATGGCTGGAAGCTCCGGGGGTGAACTCGCCGCGGCGGTGTCAGCCGCCGGTGGACTGGGGATGATCGGCGGAAGCGGTCCGGGGCCTGAATGGCTGAGAGAGCAGATTGAGCTGGTGCGGCGAAGGACTGACCGTCCGTTCGGAGTCGGGTTCATTACCTCCGCGCCAGATACGGACCAGCTGATGGAGACCGCACTGGAGTTGCGCGTTCCGGTGATCGCTCACGCGTTCGCGGATCCGAGTCCATATATCCGCGCGGCCGCGGATCTGGACATCCTGACGATCGTCCAGGTACAGTCGGTCGAGCTTGCCCGTGAAGCGGCAAATGCGGGCGCTGCGGCGATCGCCGCACAGGGTATCGAGGCGGGAGGACACACGGGCTACACAAGCGGCACGCTTCCACTGGTTCCGGCCGTCGTCGATGAGGTCGGAGACATTCCAGTCGTCGCCGCTGGTGGCGTGGCGGACGGGCGAGGACTTGCGGCGGTGTTGATGCTCGGGGCCGCCGGCGCCTGGATGGGCACGCGCTTCGTCGCCAGCGAAGAGTCAATCTCCGATCCCTACGCCAAAGAGCAGATCATCTCGCACGGCGCTGACGACTTCCTGCTAACTCGCGTCTACGACATTGTGAACGACGCCCCGTTTCCGGAACACGTCGGAGAACGGATTCTCCGGAACCGTTTCACCGCCGCCTGGCACGGGCGTGAGGACGAAGTATCGTTGCGAAAAGCCGAACTCGCGCGTGAACTTGCGGCGTCGCTAGAGGCGGGAGATACCAGTGTCCGTCGGGTGCTCGCCGGCAACAGCGCCGGAATGGTGCGTGACATCCTCCCGGCCGGAGAGATCGTCCGGCGGATCGTCGAAGACGCCGAGGCGATCCTGCGGTCCCGTCCCGGTGAACTGCTCGGATAGACGGCCGGCAAGTACCGGCGGATTGTCACGCGATTGGCCCGTACAGGAATACGCGTATTCCTCCGAACGTTGGTAACCAGCAACACGCGGAACCTCTGTCGATCTACTGCTCAATGCCTGTGCCAGCGAAGGGAGAACTCCTCATGTCATCCAACGCTCGATCAGCAACCAACCCGGTCAAGGATGAAGTCAAAGCAAGCGGGAAGTTCGTGCGGCAGCCGTATACCATCCGGGATCGTTTCAGCGCGGACGGTTCCACCGCGTTTCCTGCGGAACGAGACCGCTATCACTTGTACGTCTCGCTCGCCTGCCCCTGGGCGCACCGCTCGATCATTGTCCGGAAGCTGCTTGGACTGGAGGACGTCATATCGATGTCCGTGGTTGACCCGGTGCGGGACGAGAAGGGCTGGGCGTTCCGGGATGGTCCGGGCCACTCGGAAGACCCGGTCAACGGGTTCGCCTATCTCTCCGAGGCCTACCTCAGGACAGATCCAAACTATACCGGTCGTTATACGGTCCCCTGTATCTGGGATCGCAAGACCGGGCGCCTGGTGACGAACAACTTCCCGGACATCACGATCGATTTCGAGACACAGTTCACCGAGTTCAGCAATCCGGACGTCGATCTCTATCCAGAGCAACTGCGAGACGAGATCGACGCGGTCAACGAGGTCATCTACGAGGACGTGAACAACGGCGTCTACAGGGCCGGATTCGCCTCCACCCAGGACGCGTACGAGGAGGCAGTCGGTGCCGTGTTCGCCCGGTTCGGCTGGCTGGAAGATCGACTCTCCCGCCAGCGGTATCTCGTCGGAGATCAGCTGACCGAGTCCGATATCCGTCTGTTCCCGACGCTGGTGCGGTTCGACGTTGCCTATCACTACCACTTCAAATGCAATCTCTGGCGTCTCGTCGACTACCCGAATCTCTGGGGGTACGCACGAGATCTCTACCAGCGGCCCGGGTTCGGGGAGACGGTCAACTTCGACCACATCAAGCGTCACTACTTCATGACGCACCCGCACATCAATCCGACGCGGATCGTACCGAAAGGGCCGATCCTGGACTGGCTGGAGCCACACGGTCGAGAACGGCTGGGGTGAAAGCCGCTATCCCCGAGATTGTCACGCTCCTGATGCGGCCCGGGCTGTCCTGAGAGTCCGGCGCGAGGGACCGGCTCTGCTAGAATCAACCCCGGGAGCGCAACCGGAGATACAGGCGTTCTGCCGTCTCCGCGCGCCGGAGACCGAGCCAGTGGAAGCCGACCTGACGTCAGGAGGACTCCCGTGGTCAGTCGAATCATCGTTCCGCTGGATCAGTCCTATATCGCGGAATGCGCGTTACCGTACGCTCGATCGCTGGCGAAGCTCACCAGCGCCCCGCTCCAGCTCCTCGTCGTGATCGATGCACCCGCCTGGCTCCCGTCGGAGTCGGAGAGCCGGGAGTCCGCGACGTTCGGACAGCCGTTCGATGAGGTCGGCCGACCCGTGTCGGCGAGTATGCCCTTCGGTCTGTACCCGGGTTCGGCGGACGTGGACGAGTCCGAATTCAACGAGTTGCAGGAGCGCGAGGCGGAGGCGAACGAGTATCTCTCCTACGTCTCAAACTCGATCAGTGATGTGGCGGTGGAGACGTACGTGCTCTACGGGGATCCAGCCCAACGGATTCTCCAGCTTGCCGCTACGGACGCGGACGCCGCTCGGGATGAAGAGCCGGTGATCGTGATGGCCACCCACGGTCGCTCCGGTCTTGGACGGGTCCTACTCGGGAGCGTCGCGCTCAAGATCGCCGAACAGTCCCCGTGCCCGATGTTCCTGATCCGGGCGCTACGGCAGAAGCCGGACACCGCCGCCAGCGTTGACTTCGAACGCGTGCTCGTTGCCCTGGATGGCTCGGAGTTCAGTGAGGCTGTGCTGCCACACGTCGAGCAAATCTTCGGCACGTCAGGCGCGAAGCTGCACCTGCTTCGATCGGTCGAGTCCGAGCGCTCCTGGCTGACCGGCGAGCATGATGCACGTCCGTCGGATGGCCGCACCGAGCGTGACGAGTCGGAGGAGTATCTGTCCGCGATGGCCGATCAACTCGGAATCCGCGGATACACCGTCACGTGGGATGTGCCGGAGGGCGATCCTGCCGATCGTATCAACGAAATCGCCGAGTCAGCCGATGTCGACCTGATTGCGCTGGCGACGCACGGTCGTTCCGGGCTGACCCGGATCGCGGTCGGTTCTGTTGCCGAAGAGGTCCTGCACAAAGCGCCTCGACCGCTGATGCTCGTCCGTCCGGAAGCGGCAAGAGCGTCTGAACCGGCTGAGTGATCCCGTTGAACGCCGAGCACGAAGTCGGACTCAATCAGGACGACATCCGTACCAGAACATGGTAGCCTGTCTGTCGCGGAGCCGGGCGCGGCGGGTGACGCCCGGTATCAGCGCACACGGGGAACTGGGATGTCTGCAGAGTTCACACCGGAAGACCTCAACAAGATTTTCATCGTGGTCCCGAAGGATTTCGAGTCGGGAACCGAAAACCGTAGCGTCGCCGAAATGAGCGACAAGCAGTTTCGGGGCTGGGTGACTGCCAAATCAGACCTCGAAGGCGTCCGCATGATCGTCCCGGCCGGCCGAATCGGCAACGAAACCCGACTGAATATGCTCAACCGGCTCGCGCAGAACGGTGTCAAGATCTACAAACTGGGCGGTTAGCGTGCCGCGTCCCGGTTGTGCCGCCGCACTTGACGACCATTCCGGGTGCCGCGCAGGGAGGGTAATGACCTGCGCGAGGTGCTGAGCCGCAGTTCGCGGCCATTCTACGGCTGGTGGATCGTCGTCGCCGCGATGATGGTCACCTTCGCTGCCGGACCCGGCCAGTCCTTCATGTTCACAGTGTTCATCGATCCGATCATCGAGGACACCGGTTACTCGCGAACCGCCCTCTCCAGTATCTATGCAGCCGGGACGATTATCAGCGCGCTGGCCGTCATGATCGTCAGCCGGATGTCGGACCGCCGTGGCCCCCGGGCGATGCTCATGGTCATCGGCGCCATCTTCGGGCTCGCCTGCATTGCCCTGAGCCTCGCGACCGGAATGGTCGTCATGGCGATCGCCCTGGCGCTCCTTCGAGGGCTGGGGCAGGGTGCGATGCCCGTAAACGGCTCGCTGCTCGTCTCCCAGTGGTTCATCCACCGCCGTGGCCGCGCAATGGCGATCATGGGGCTCGGGGGCGCGTTGACGATCGCCGTGATGCCGAACCTTGGCCAGTTTCTGATCGGGTTGCTTGACTGGCGGGGCGCCTATTTCACCCTCGGCTTGATGGTCTGGGCGATCGTCCTGCCGCTCGGGATCTTCGTTATCCGGAACCGGCCCGAGGATATGGGGCTGTTTCCGGATGGCGCGCGGGATTTGCCGGAAGACGAAGTCCGTCGCATACGCCGGGCACAGAGTTCGCCCAGGCCGGAAGTCCTGAAAACCTTCGACTTCTGGGCGCTGGCGTTTCCGATGGCGATTCCCGCCCTGGTCGACACCGCACTTATCTTCCATCAGGTGGCGCTGTTCTCACGGCAGGGTCTGTCTCCCGAGGTCGCCGCGCGCGTGTTCGTCCCGTTCGCGGTTGCCTCCGCACTGACCGGTCTGCTCGCTGGGTTCGTTGTGGAGCGGACTGGCCCGACGCCGCTGTTCGTGATCAACATGGGGATCTTCATCGCTGCCATTCTGATGCTGCAAGTGATCTCGACCCCGTTCCTGGCGTCGGTTTACGCGGTGATTCTGGGATGTGCGATGGGGATGCAACAGATCGGCGCTCGCTACACCTGGCCGTACTACTATGGCAGGCAGGGGCTGGGACAGGTTCAGGGATCGGCGATGATGGTCATGATATCCGCGACCGCGGTGGGGCCGCTGGCGTTCGCGTCGATGGCGGAAGGGGTCAGCTACGGCGCGGCGTACGTCGCCTTGCTGGCACTGCTCGCGCTGGCGGCGTTTCTCCGTCTTATCTACCGGGTGCAGCCCGCCTGATCAGCCCGGCTGGACGATGTTCCGAAGGGCAAACAGGAGGTTGGCCGGGCGTTCGCCCATGCGCCGCATGAAGTATGGGTACCACATATCGCCGAACGGCACATAGATCCGGAGATTGTAGCCTTCCCGGACCAGTTCCTCCTGAAGCTCCCGGCGGATGCCGTACATCATCTGGAACTCGAACCGGGACTTGTCAATGCCCATTCGCATGACATAACCCCTGGCGACATCGATGATCGCGTCATCCTGGGTCGCGATCGCCGGATAGATGCCGTCGTCGAGCAGGCGTTCCATCTGGCGGCGGAACGCGGCATCGACGTCTTCCTTTCTGGGGTAGGCGTGGGTTTCCGGTTCAGCGTAGGCGCCCTTGCAGAGCCGGACCTTCGCGCCCCGTTCGATCACGTCTTCCACGTCCCGCTCGGTTCGGTAGAGGTAGGACTGCAGCACGATCCCCACCGTGTCCCCATATATCTCGTGCAGGCTGTAGAAGATGTCCAGCGTGCGCTGGGTGTAGGCGCTGCCTTCCATATCGATGCGGACGAAGTTGCCGTGGAACTGCGCTTTGTCCAGGATCCGGATCATCAGATCCCGGGCGAAATCGTCCGAGATGTCAAGGCCCAGCATGGTCAACTTGACGGAGATCGTACTGGCGATCCCAAGCTCCGCGATCCGGTCCAGGATGGTACAGTACTCGTCCGCGGCCTTCTGCGCCAGCGCCGGGTCGGTGACATGTTCGCCGAGCAGATCGAGCGTCAGGGTCATCCCGCTTTCGAGCAGGTTGCGGCTGGCGGCGATCGAATCATCCAGCGATTCCCCGGCGACGAACCTGAAGGCGAGATCGCGGGTCAGCCGGTTCTTCGTGACCGTCCGGGTCACGAACTCACTGTCGGCCAGTGTCAGCATTGTCTTGCGAAGCATCTGCCTAACCCCTCGATCTCGCTCGTCTCCGCCATCAGGGAGTGTAGCATGCGCTCACACCGATTCGGTTCTCGAGTCAATCCGCCCGTCGAGAAGGCAGTCCAGTGACTGACGGGCCGTTTGCGACCACGATCCGGGACACCCTTCACGACCGCATTCCGCTCGATGACGCGGTGGTGGCGACCATCGGCACCGCCCCCTTTCTCCGACTGGACCGGATTCAACAGCTGGGGTTCGTCAGCAAGGTCTGGCCAGGGGCTAAACACACCCGATTCGAGCACTCCATCGGCGTGTACCACCTGATGCGACAGGGGATCGACTCCCTGCTTCGCAACTGCCCGAACCTGACACTCTCGGAACGCGGGATCCGGACCGCGCTGGCTGCCGCACTACTCCATGACATCGGCCACTATCCGTTCAGCCACGCCATTGAGGAGCTGGGTCCGCCTGTTCTGCCGCACGAGATCGTCGCCCGGCGAGTGATCGGCTCCACGGAGATCGTGTCGCTGCTGGAGCGGGACTGGGATGTCGATCCAGGTCAGGTGATGGAGATGATCGATACCCGGAACGAACTGCCCCCCGAGCTGCGGTTGCTGCAGGACCTGCTGAGCGGCCCGCTGGACGTGGACAAGCTCGACTATCTTCCGCGTGACGCCAAGGCGTGCAACGTGCCGTATGGCGGGGTGGACACCCCGCGGCTGATGGATGCGCTGCGCGTGGAAGAAGTGGAAGGAACCTCGCGCATCGTAGTCGGCGAGAAGGGAGTCAGCCCGCTGCACTCACTGATCAACGCCCGGCAGGAGATGTTTGACAATGTCTACTGGCACCACACCAACCGGGCCTGCATGGTCATGTTGCTCCGGGCCGTTCAGGACTCACTCGCCAGTGGCGCGCTGACCGCCCAGGAGCTGACCAGACTGGATGACATCTCCCTCTTCGCCCGCCTTTCCCAGTCGGACATGCCCAGGTCAACCCGGGAACTTGTCGACGCGCTTCAGCGGCGGCGGATCCACAAGCGGGCGGTCGAGATCAGCGCCCGGGCGACCGATCTTTACACCTACCTGGGGAGCCTGTTCTACGATCCATCAGGCCGCCGCAGGCTGGAGAAGCAGATTGCCGGCCAGCTTGGACGCCAGCTTCAGACAGCCGTCGCGGAGCACGAAGTGCTGATCGATCTGCCGAAACCGGAGAAATGGAAGACGTCCGTCTGGGTTCGATTTGATCGCCCGCCGGTCGGCTTCCGGGAGTTGATGCCCTGGGTGGACGTCGTCGGGCTGGAAGACGCCGATTTCAAACGCTACGAGGAACATCGGCGCATGATCCGGATCGTCACCACCGAACGCCTCCGGGAGGAGGTCAACCGCCGCTGGGAGGGGTTATTGCTACCGCTAATGACGGCGCGCTGACGGACGATTTGTTCCCAGCGGGAAGCGGACCGCCTAACTCGATTCGCCCGGCTCGAAGATGGGCGAGTGCTTCCTGATCAGTTCCTTCGCTTCCTCGGGCGAGTAGCCCCGGAGGTTGTCAACGTATTCCGTGTTATGGACGTAGAAGGTAACGTCGAACCGGAACGCCTCCTGCCACTCCAGTTCCCGCCAGGTCTCATAGAGCGCGTCCACGAAGTCCGTGCCGGTCGCCTCGATCCGGAACAGTGCGATGCCCTTGCCACGGATGTAGGCCAGGGCTTCCCCGAAGTAGACGCGGGCGTCGCCGGTGGATTCAATCGCGTCCTTCAGGACGTCGTAGTGCCGGGGCACGGAGCGCAATGTCAGGAGCATCGCCCCCGGTGTGCTGGGGCGCGTTCGTTTCGGCGGGTCCGGGGTGGACGTCCGGCTTCGACGGAGAAACGACATTTGAAGCGACCTCCCTGATCCGGGACCGGTGGTCCGCGACGTACCAGCAATGGGCGCGGGGCCCGAAGGGATTGTAGCGTGATTCGGGCAGCGAATGGTAATGATTCTCGATATGCCGCCGCTAGAGGCCCGTACGGTCCGGGCCAGGTAGGGGATGTCGTCATCCAACCCCTGTTCGTAACAACGAACAACGGCGGGGGATGAACCCCCGCCGTACCTCGACAGGCTGTACTTTGCGCCGGTTTACCCGCCCCCGGTGTTGGTTACGGCGACATGAGGATGACGGTGAAATAATGCCGGCCATCCGGGCCGTAGGTGTGGCCGATGCCGAACTGCTGGTACCGCTCGTCCATCAGGATCCGGCGGTGCTCGGAACTGTTCATGAACCCGTTGAACGCACGCTCAACAGCTTCATCGATGCTCTCCGCCCCCGCCCGGTTCCGGTGCAGGGTCTCGCCCGCCCGGGACCAGTTCAGCCCGTCCGCGCGCATGATATCGAACACAGTGCGACCGTCCGGTGTGGTGTGACTGAAATAGCCCCGCTCGGCCATGTCCTGGCTGCGGCCCGCAGCGACGTTGTTCAGACGATCGACCCGGCTGAGCGCCGGCACGCCGGACGCCGCCCGCTCCTGGTTCAACCGCGTTTCCAACAGGGCTTCCGCGGGGCTGCCCGGGCTGGCTTCACTCGCCGCGGGCTGCTCGGTTTCGGCCACCTGTGCGGCGGGCGAGGCGGCTTCATACCGCAGCAGATCGCTTCCGAGCCGTCCAAGGAGCACGTCGTACTGGCTGCCCCCATTGTCCGGGTGGTATTCGAACCTGGCCCGCTCGGTGTACTGCACCAGCAGTCCGTTTTCCGAGAAGGGCGCGGTGACCGGGTAGCCGAAGATACGGATCCCACCGTTCTGCTCCCAGTAGGAGCGGAAGCGTGGCTCCAGATACTGCCCGGTCGGTTCGAAGAACCGGGCACCGTCGATCGCCTCGCCGGGCGCGAAGCTGCGACCTT
>SKKR01000148.1 GCA_007123655.1 Thermomicrobiaceae bacterium | reverse complement strand
CGCCGGGCTATTCTTCACCATATCGGGTCTGCCGCCAGACATGGAAGATCCGTTGCATCGTCGTCAGGTTGGTAACGATCGCCAGAATCCAGAGCGCGAGCACGGGCTGGTCGAAGATGAGCAGGATCGCCAGCAGGATGATTCGTTCCGGACGCGCGAACAGGCCCACCTCGGCATCGACGTTCGCGGCTTCCGCGCGGGCCCGCGTGTAACTGACCATGAGCGAGCCGACGATCGTCGCGAACAGCAGGGCAATCGCCGTGGTTCCTGCCTCGATGTCGAGCAGATAGATCAGGAGTCCGAAGTAGACGATCGCTTCCGAGTATCGGTCCAGGGTTGAGTCGAAGAAGCCACCGAAACGGGTGATCCTGCCCGTAACCCGCGCCACCGCTCCGTCCAGCATGTCGAACCCACCCGCCACCAGCGCCATGATGCCACCCACGACGAGATTTCCACCCGCGATGATCACTGCCACGACAATGTTGAGCAGGAGCCCGATGACGGTAAAGGCATTCGGCGAGAGCCGCGTCCGCGCCAGATAGAAGCCAAGTCGCTGCAACTGGCTTCGCACCAGATTGCCCACCAGGGCGCTGAGCATTCACTTCCCCGATCCTACGGGCGGTCCGAACTGCTGAACAGCGACGAAGTCGCCGCGGGCGATGGGCGTGACTGCTCCACCCGCCGACGTGCTTCTTCGTAGCATTCTACGACGCGCCGCGTAATCGTGGGCCAGGAGAATGTGCGGGCCCGCTCCCTGCCGGCGTTCGCCAGCCGGTATCCGAGGGTCTGATCTGAAAGGATGCGTACTAAAGCATCCGCAAGCCGTTCGCTATCGTACGGAGGGACGAGCAGCGCCTCCCGATTATCACGGGCCACGCGCCGGTACCCGTCGATAGCGGTTGCGACCACCGGTTTTGCCGAGGCCATTGCCTCCAGCAGCACGATCCCGAAGCTCTCCCGCCCTGTTGAAGGGGCACAGAACACGTGACAGGACGCATAGAGCGCCGGAAGCAACTCGGGCGGCACTTCGCCGAGAAACGTGACATTCCGCACACCTTGCTGCTTGATCAGGGGGATAAATCGCTCCCGATTACCTCGTCCCGCGACCAGAAGTCTTGCCGCGGGAATCTCCTGTTGAACCGCCGACATTGCAGGCAGCAAGTATCGGAATCCTTTTCGTGGCTCATCAAAACGGCCGACGAACAACACAGTTGGTTCGTCGCTGACAAGGTCCGGGACCGGAGGGACGGACGGGCCGAACGCGTCGAAGTCGATCCCATTGGGAACCAGCCGATAGTCGCCGGGGAAGTAGTGACTTATGAAGTCCCGGGCGACTGGCGAAACGGCGATTCGTTCGTCGATCCGCTCGTTGAACCAGGAGAATAGCGGCCTTCCGAAGCGGTAGAGCAGATTGTATCCAAGATAAGAGGAATTTGAGGCGTGGAACGTTCCGATGTTGACCGCATTCGAGTTGGCAAGCAGCGAGAGATGCAGCGTCGAGGTTAGCGGGTCGTGCAAGTGCAGGATATCAAACTGCTCCTCCTCCAGGAATGCCCGAATGTACCGACCCAGAAACGGAGACAGCGCGATTCTGGCGGTTGAGCCGTTCGCTGGGATCGGTATCGCACTGCCGATTCGACAGACATGGCCGTCGTCATCCACACGGCCGTCCCGTGCCCCGGGCGAAAGGATTCGAGTCTGATGACCCAGAGCCTGGAGCTCCCGGCACAAATGGGTGACGTGGGCATTGACTCCGCCCGGACAGTCAAAATCGAACGGAGTCGACAACAGTATCTTCATCTGATTGCTCCGTCTGAACGAGTAGGATTCGAACCGGCCATGCCGACAGTGTTTGCCTGGGCGGCTGCCGAAACGGAAATGGGGACGGGTCTGGACACGCCCACGAACACATGCGACGCTTGGAACACGCACGTTCACCCGTCACGGCGCCGGCCGCGAACTGCCACAAAACTGGGACTCGGGTTCGATGAACTGGGCGGCACTCTTCTACACAATGACGATCTGGTTGCTTGCGGCGTCTCTCTGGCAGATGTTCGCCCCATTGCCGGAAACCTCGGAGCACCGGGAAGCGGCGCTTCGATTGTTTCGCGATATTGCTCCCGCCGTTTTGCTCGGAATTCTCGCGGCAATGGTGCTCTGAGACACGAGCGTCGTGTCACTGTGAGATCTCCCGGTGTGACGGGCGCTCATCCTGGCCTTCCCCGGAGTTCCCTGTCCTTGCTTCAAGCTCAATCGGTGCGGATTCCTCGTCCGGAGTTGACTCCACCTTGCCGGGACCGTAGGAATCCGGAACAACGATAACGTCAGTGCCGACACTTACAACGGCGCTCGCAGGCACCTGCTTGTTGCGTCGCAGCATGTCCAGCATGCCCCCGCCGGTTATCTCGATCTCGGTCAGCTGTCCAGTCTTCTGATCGAACTGGAACGTTGAAAGGTTGCCGACATATGTGCCGTCCTCCGTGACCACTCTCAGCGACGACACCGCCGAGAGGTCGGGCATGTTCTGAAACGCGCGATGGTCCTTCTCCAGGCGCACGCGTTGCCGGTTCTGTATCATGATCGCGTCCGGGCCGATGCTTTCAATATCATCCATTGAAATGAACTGACCCCCCGAGCGACGGAGCGTACTTTGCGTCAACCGGAATGCGACGACCTTCCGCGCTTGAAGATCGAACAGCAAGTCGACCACCGTCCCGACTTTTTCGCCTTCTTCGACGGATACAACCGCGATACCACGCAATGACTTCACATCCATACGGTTACATCTACCTTTCTACACTCCCCCGGACGCCCTGTTCGCTCGTCTGCTGGACTGATTCACCCCATATCGTGTTCGTTCGCGAGATCCGGGCCAACGTCTCGCGAGTGCCGACCGGAATATGCCGGTCCGGACCGTTGTTCGATGGCTTCGAACCGTTCATCAGCCGCATGATATTCTTTCACCAATCGCCCCGCTCAATGAACGGGATCTTCGGTATACGGGTAAAGCGTTGGCGGCTTCATTTTGAGCAAAGGTCCGTTCTACCGACAGAGTCTGAAACGCCGTCGCGGTAAACGTCGCGCACGCCGGTTCAATGGACGTGGTCCCCGGCCAAATCGGATGCTCCCCGGATTCCTGACCCGTTCACTCAACCGCGATGATGGGGTCAGCCATCTCGGGATCGCGCTGAGGGTGTTCGGGGCGATGACCCTGGTCCTGCTGTTCATGACCGTGATCGTCGCCGGCGGAGCCGCAGCGAGTGCCGTCTACAGCTGGGCGCAGCTTACCGAGGATCTCCCCGAATACCAGGACATTGAAGCACACGAGTTCCAGACAACACAGATCTACGATCGCAACGGCCGTCTCCTTCACGAAGTGTCGGACCCTCTGACGGGCTGGCGCACGGCGATATCGTATGACGAGATCGTGGAGAACGTGGAGCAACACAAGGATCGCGAGGGAGCGCCGCAGGAGCCCTGGATCCTCCAGGCAATGGTGGCGGCGGAGGATGCGACGTTCTGGACAAACTCCGGAGTGGATCCCGTTGCGATATCCCGGAGTCTGGTGACCAACCTGACCGGCGGGGCCACGTCCGGGGCGTCGACCATCACCCAGCAACTCGTCCGGGCGCTTTATCCAGAGTCGATCGGCTACGAACGCAGCTACACCCGAAAGGCGCGCGAGGCCGTCATGGCCTGGCATTTCAACAACCGGTTCGAGAAAGAAGAGATACTCGAGATGTATCTCAATAACGTCTACTTCGGGAACCGGGCCTACGGGATCGATGCCGCGGCGCAGTCGTACTTCAATAAATACACCTGGAACCTTTCGCTGGCTGAAGCGTCAATGCTGGCCGGTCTGCCGCAGGCACCGAGTCTTTACGACCCGACGGTGAACTTTGAACTGGCCAAGATCAGACAGCGCTACGTGCTGGACCGTATGGTTCAACTTGACATGGTCTCCCAGCATGAGGCGGATGAAGCGTACGAGGTGCCGCTAAATCCCCAACGTCGCGAGGGCCGCCATGACCTCGCGCCTCATTTCGTCAACTACGTTCGGTATGTGCTCGAACGCGAGTACGGCGCGGAGACGCTGTTCCGTGGCGGGCTCGAAGTGCACACCACGCTGGACTACGAACTCCAGCTTGAAGCTGAAGAGATCGTTCGAAGCGGAGTGGCGGATCTCGAAGCGTGGGACGTCAACAACGGCGCGCTCGTGGCCATGATTCCCTGGAGCGGTGAGATCCTGACGATGGTCGGGAGCGCGGACTACTATGACGAGACTATCGACGGACAAGTCAACGTGACGACCCGTGAGCGCCAGCCGGGAAGCTCGATCAAGCCGATCACCTACCTCGCCGCACTCCAGGAAGGCTGGCACCCCGGAACAATGATCTTCGACTACGGGAAGGAGTGGGACACTCCGGACGCCGATGAGGAGATCTATGCACCCCGGAACGCGACGCGGCAGTTCTTCGGGGCGATCTCCCTGCGCGAAGCGCTCGGCAATTCACTCAACATCCCGGCCGTGCAGGCGCTGGAGTACGCCGGCGTCGAGGACATGATCCGGCTGTCACACGACATGGGGATACGCACCGGGCTCTGGCGGGGAATGAGTCACTACGGGCTCTCGATCACGCTCGGTGGCGGCGAAGTCACACTCCTCGAGCATACAAACGTCTTCGCGACGATTGGCAACATGGGGCGGTATGTGCCACACACGCCGTTTCTCAAGGTCGTCGACTCCGAAGGTGATGTGCTCTTCGACCTCGAACGCGACAGCGTCTACGACCGCGGTGAACAGGTCATTGACGCCGAGCATGCGTATCAGATGACCGATATCCTGGCGGATAACGACGCACGTTCGATGATTTTCGGGAGCAGCTCTCCACTCCATATACCCGAGATGGAAGACCGGAAGATTGCCGCGAAGACCGGAACGACGGACGATGCCCGCGACGGATGGACAATGGGATATTCCACCGAGCTCGTTACCGGGGTATGGGTCGGAAACACTGACAACCGTCCGACGCAAAACCTGGATGGTGTGGCCGGTGCGGCGCCGATCTGGCATGACTTCATGCGGCTTGTCCACACAGATGAGCGGTATGCGGAACTGCTGGCCGGACCAGGCGGTGAGCGTCTTGATCCGGAGTTCGCGCGTCCTGACGGGATCGTCGACGAGGAACTGTGCGCGGTTACCGGCAAGCGGCCGCTCGATTGGGGAGCGACAGAAACTGAACTGCTCGTTGAGGACGGCGAGCCGGAGCTTGCGTGCAACGAGATCGATGAGTACGAGGAAGAAGAATTGCGAGCAGCACTTGCGGATGCCATCGGTAACCCGCAGTTCACGGAGCGCGGGATCGTTGCTCTTCACGAATACGCCACGATGGTCGGGGTGCCGTCACCGTTCTTCCAGGAGCCGGATGTTCCTGAAGAAGTTGACAGTGACGAAGACGCCACCGAGGACGAAGATTCCGACGATTCCGGAACTGAGGGCGACGACTCCGAGGGTTCAGACGATGATAACAACGGTCAGTCCGATGGTGACGCGAGCGGCCAATCCGCGCCGCAGGATGAGCAGAGTGATGAAGGTGGGTAGCACGCCCCTGGCTCGCCTTCGACCGCACTGAAGGGCCAATCGAGTGTGTGATATAGTACACAATCGACGGGCCGACGGGGCCGAACCGCACATGGAGCCGGTTGATGCTTGAGAGTTATGCCGCGATCGGGATGATGCTCACGACGGCCTTCGTGATGGGTGGGTCGTTACTTCTCCTGGGGTGGCTCATCCGGCCGAGCAAACCGTCCCCGGCCAAAGAGCAGCCCTACGAAAGCGGCGTACCAGACGTGCGTCCCCCGCGAGGGCGCTACACCTCTCGCTTTTACATCGTTGCGTTATTGTTCGTCATCTTCGATATCGAGGCGATTTTTCTGTTTCCCTGGGCAGTGGCGTTCGATCAACTTGCGCTCTACGGCTACGTCCAGGCAGTGATCTTCATCGGCATTCTGCTGTTTGGCCTCCTGTACGAATGGAGAAAGGGGGCGCTCGAATGGGCATAGAAGACCGGTTCGAGAAAAGCATCCTGACCACGAGCGTCGATTCTGTGTTCAACTGGGCAAGGCGTTCGAGCCTCTGGTGGCTGCAGTTTGGGTTGGCCTGTTGCGCGATCGAAATGATCAGCGCTGCGATGCCCCGCTACGATCTGGCCGAGCGCTTCGGCATGCTGTATCGCGCGTCTCCCCGGCAGGCGGATCTGATGATCGTCTCCGGGACCGTCACCAAGAAAATGGCTCCGGTGGTTCGCCAACTCTATGACCAGATGGCCGAGCCGAAGTGGGTTATCAGCATGGGCAGTTGCGCGAACATCGGTGGCCCGTTCGACACCTATGCCGTTGTCCAGGGCGTTGACCAGGTCATTCCGGTTGATGTCTACGTGCCGGGCTGCCCGCCCATTCCGGAAGCGCTCTACTACGGCGTGCTTGAACTGCAGAACAAAGTCATCCGGTACGACACGATTGCGAAAAAGCACGGGCAGGACGACGCCGAGTCATACCGGGAAGAGGCGAGGAGCGAGGCCCAGGCCGCGCTCGGGCCGCGACGTTAGGCACTGACGAAGGCGTGCGATTGCCGGCGATGCATTCGAGGCGGAACAATGTCTGAGGAACAGCTAACGGGAGGACCAGGGGACACACCGGCACGGCGTGTCTGGGACACCGGTTACTGGGGTCCAACCGAGCCGGAGAATCATCCAGCGATTGTCGCTGTCCGGGAGCAGTTCCCTGACGCCTACGTCGACGCCGTGAATTTCCGGGACGAGATGACACTTCGCGTCGAGCGACCGGCGCTACGTGAAGTCGTCCAGTACCTTCGAGACGAGCGCTCGCTCCGCTACAACTTCCTCAGTGATCTCACGGCGGTCGACATGCTCCGTCTTCGCGACAACCCGCGCTTCGATGTCGTGGTGCAACTCTATTCGATCCCCAACCGTCAGCGGCTGCGAGTCAAGTCCGGTTTCAACGACGGTGATCCGGTGCCGTCCATGGTGCCGCTGTTCGAGGGCGCCAACTGGCTCGAGCGCGAGGCGTACGACATGTTCGGCATCGTCTTCGAAGGCCATCCGGATCTCAGGCGCATGCTGCTTCCGGATGACTGGGACGAGGGGCACCCGCTTCGCAAGGACTATCCGTTACGGGGGTATCGCGAGTATGTCCAGCCCGGGTACGAGAGCCCGGCTCCGCGTGTGAGCTCACGGTTCCGGAGGCCATAGCAACTCATGTCACTCGAGATCTCACAGGGAACTCCGGTCGAGATTAGTGAGGAACGGGCGCTCTCCGAGGGCCGTCGACAGATGGTGCTCAACATGGGCCCCCAGCACCCGAGCACGCACGGTGTGCTCCGCGTGATTCTGACGATGGAAGGTGAAACGATCGTCGAGTGTGATCCCGTGCTCGGCTACCTCCATCGCGGCGTTGAGAAGCTCGGTGAGACGCATCGTTACTCGCAATTCGTTCCCTGGACGGATCGAACAGACTACGTTGCCGCGCCGTCCAACAATCTTGGATACATTCTGGCGGTTGAAAAGCTATGCGGGATCGAAGCGCCGGAACGGGCGACATACTGGCGCATGATCATGGGCGAACTTGCCCGGCTTGCGTCCCATCTGGTCTGGCTCGGGACACACGCGCTCGATATCGGCGCGCTCTCGATGTCCCTGTACTGCTTCCGTGAGCGTGAGCTGATTCTGGACATCTTCGAGAAGCAGTGCGGTGCTCGCCTCACCACGAACATGATGGAGATGGGCGGTTTCTCCCGCCCGATGCCGGACGAACTGCCGGGTATGGTCCGAGACTTCTGCAAGGAGTTCCTGGAGAAGCAGAAGGAGTACGAGGCACTGCTTTCGTCGAACCCGATCTGGCTCTCACGGACCCGCGGGGTCGGCGTCATCGAGCCGGAAGCAGCGATCAGCTACAGTCTGACCGGTGCCTGCCTGCGGGGTTCTGGCATCAACTACGACGTTCGCAAGGCAACCCCCTATCTCTATTACGATCGGGTCGACTTCGAAGTCCCGCTGGGAACGCGCGGTGATGTCTATGACCGGTACCTGGTCCGCATGGAGGAGATGCGGCAGTCGGTTCGGATCATCGAGCAATGTCTCGATCAGATGCCGGCGGACGGCCCGCTCTCGCTAACGGAGTCGCCGTACGTCATCCCGCCGCATGACACCGTTATGACGACCGCGGAAGACATGCAGCGACACTTCATCTGGGTAATCAAGGGGTTCTCGCCCCCGAAAGGCGAGGTCTATCAGGCGATCGAGCACTCAAAAGGTGAGCTCGGCTACTACGTTGTCAGTGACGGAACGCCGATTCCGTATCGGGTGCGACTGCGGACGCCTGATTTCGTGAACCTGCAGTCATTGCCGTATATGGCGCAAGGCGCGGCGCTGGCTGACGTAGTTGCGCTGATCGGCACGATTGATATCGTGCTGGGGTCGGTGGACCGGTAGACGCCACGAACAGGTAGATGTTCACCGGCTGTCCCGATGCGGTACAGTTCCGCCGGGGAGGTACGGAGCGCGAGCCGCGCTCCGTTATCGTGTGAGTGAAGTCCGGTCGATACTAGCGTTGACAGGCAGTCGTGAGGGACAGAGTTGCCTCCGATGCGTACTCGACGGGGAGCGTGAGGTAGGGGCTCGAGCGTGGAAGCCAACCTGTTGTCCAGTTACATCTTCGCGGTGGTGCTGCTCAACGTGCTGCTTGGCCTGATGGCCTACATGACGTACATCGAGCGCAAACTGATGGCGGCGATGCAGGACCGCGTCGGCCCGAACCGCACCGGCCCGGTCGGACTTTTGCAGCCCATTGCCGACGGGATCAAGCTTCTGACCAAAGAGGACATCATCCCGAAGCACGCCGACCGGCGCATCTTCCTCCTGGCCCCCCTCCTCTCCTTCGTACTTGCACCGGTTGCCGCGGCTGTTATTCCGTTCGGCGATTCGATCGAAGTCTTCGGCCATGAGGTCAACCTCTATGTTGCTGATATCAACGTCGCCGCGCTCTACTTCCTTGCGATTGGGTCCATGGGGGTATTCGGCATCATTCTGGGCGGGTATGCCTCCGCAAACCGATACTCGTTGCTCGGTGGTCTCCGCTCGGCCGCGCAGGTGATCAGTTACGAGATCATTCTCGGGCTCTCTCTGGTCGGCGTGTTCATCCTCTCGGGATCGCTGAGTCTCGTTGAAATCGTGAACCAGCAGAGCGAAACGCTCACACTTGGACCGCTCCAGTTGCCGAACTGGTTCATTCTGAGCCAGCCGCTGGCGTTCGTGATCTTTCTGATCGCCGCGGTTGCCGAGACGAACCGCGCTCCGTTTGACTT
>SKKR01000569.1 GCA_007123655.1 Thermomicrobiaceae bacterium | reverse complement strand
TGCTCGAGTGTGGTGTGATCCGGCAGAACCAGATCCGCGCTGGCCGTCGTCTCGTCCACGAAGCTCGAGAAGCTCACCACCATCGGCACCTGGTCCAGCGCATCCTGGAACCTGCTCGCCGCAGGCAATCCGAAAAGCGGATTCGCCTTATGCACCATCAGGAGATCGACGTCGCCATCGAGCATCTCTTCGATGATCTGGTCCCAATCGCTGTACGACGCGCCACCGATCTTGTTAGGCAGGACTTCCGTGTCCGGTGAATCCGGATTCAACAGCAGCCCGCCTTCAGTGTTGACGCTTCCAATCAGGTAATTCAGCGCGAAGACCGCACAGACGTTAAACAATCCGTTTGTGTGGCCGGCAGCCGAACCTCCGGCGATCGCAATGCCCGGTGTCATGCGACCGAGCTGGCGTGCGATCTCGCGGATCTCTTCGGCGTCCATGCCCGCATTGGGCGCAACTGCGTCCGGCGAAAAGTCGCCGAGCGATACTCCGGGGTAAACCTCCCCGGCTCGCTCTTCAGTCGCGATCCCCTCTTCAACCATCGTGTGCGCCACGGCGAGGGCAACCAGGCCCTCCGAACCGGGCGTGCAGGGATACCAGCGGTCCGCGCTCGCTGCGCTGTCCGACATCCGGGGGCCGACGTGGAAATATGTGCCACGGTTGCCATTGCCGCCCTGTCGGAACTCACCGTAGCCAACGGAGTACTGAACCGGTGAAATCCACGTGTGCAGGAAATCGGCCCCGAAACTGACGATCGTCGACGCGTTCGCCAGATCGAGCGCCGGGAAGCGTTCGGTTCCGAACACGCGCCGCATCGCCTCCCGCAGGACGACATATTCGTCCGGCTCGTAAACCACATGCCGGGTCCCGGTCGCCTCGGCGAACTCGGTGATAACCCGGGCAATCGCGCCGCTGACCGGTTCGGTCACCAGCATCGGTGCGGATGCGTCGCCGAGGGCCTGAGCCAGTTCACTCACCCCATCTGTCCAGGAGATGTTGTCGTAGCTGTTTCCGTTTCGACGCCGAGGATTGCGTATCCGATCCGGGTGGTAAACCTCCTGCACAATCGCCTGGGCACGAGGACCAGTCTTACCGACGTTAAGCGGGAAGTCAGGGTTACCTTCGACCTTTTTGGCACGACCTTCGAAGATCCGGACGATGACGCCGATACCACCGCCAATGGCAGGGAACGCGGTTGCGTACCAGTTGTCGCGCCCGTACGGGAGGTCTACGGGGTGTTCGACCGGGCTCTGCTTCTGGAACTCGCGATCCGGGTACCCGCCGATCTTGCAGCCGGTAAAGAGGACTGCCCCGGTCGTTGAGGTCGCCAACAGCTTTAGAAAATCACGCCGTCGCATCGCATCCGTCCATGGTTGTGATGGCCGAAATCGTCCATCCCCTGCTGAAACAGCTTGCGTCCGTCGCGCCTGCCTTTGCGAGCGAGATTCGCCCGAAAGGCCGGGGAGTCGTGCCGCTCCCAGCGAACATCAGTAGTGGCAGACGGAGCAGTCGGTCGGCGCCCCGTACTCCCGATGACAATCAATGCAGTCGCCCATCCGCAGATCACGAACCTGTTCGGCGAAGTCGATCTCGGTCTGCATATCGCCGTGACATTCGGCGCAGTCGAACCCGTAGTTGATGTGGGAGGCGTGGACGAAGTGCACGTGATCCGGTTGCTGGTGGACTCGCTCCCAGTTGACTGGCTCGCCGTCTTCGAAATGACTGATCAGCGTCTCCAATTCGGCGCTGCCAGTCACAATGGTCTGGTGACAGTCCATGCAGAGTTCCAGGGCAGGCATACCGGCGTAGTCACCGTCAGAAACGTTCCGGTGGCAGTATTCGCAATCAAGTCCCGCCGACTGAAAGTGAGTGGTGTGCGGGAAGGCAATCGGCTGCTCCTGCGCCGGTTGCCATGTGGGACTGAGGAAATAGCTCCGGGCGAGCACAGCAGTCACCGGCAATGCCAGCAGAATCAAGAGAACCAGGGTGACGATCGCCGGCCGAATAAATCGTCGCATCCTTGCTGCTCCGCTCCGTTTCCATCAAGCCGGCCACGGAAATGCCGGCCGCGCGCTTCGGAAGGCGCTAGACCCAGGTGTCCGGGTAGATCTCGCGAAACTCTTCAAGATGAAGCACGAAACTGACGAACACGAATATGGCTCCGGCAAAGGCGACAGCGGCAATGGCGTAGACGAACGGCCGCCCTTTTCCGTACTTTTCAGGGATGTCCCGATTATCAATCAGGGAAGGGACTACAATGTGTGCGACCAGCATGCTGCCCGCACCGAGGATCATGAAGCCAACAAACGCCCAGAGCAGAATGAGTGTGTTCGTCACATGTGACCACTGCTCCGGTGTTATCTGTTCGGGAAGTGGAAGTTCCACCCGCACCCTCCATCCGGCCTGATGGCGCCACTGGCCCAGCCGGGCGCACCTGGTCTCGCGGACTGTCCCCCCTCGCACGGCGCAACCGCGGCCAGATCCGTGCGAAGCTGCACTGGCAGGAATGCGTAACTGAGATGCTGCGCCAGCCGTCACTCATCGGTCGAGCATCATGCGACCCGACACGGGCGTAGCATGCGCGTTTTCTGAGGGGTTGTCAAGAGTCGGTCGCGGCGATTCTTTCAGAGGCGGCGAGGGTACGGCGCGTCACCACATGGCCACTGTGCTGCCGCTTCAGCAGCTCCGGACATCATGGTTGCCGCATGTGGCAGTGATTCGCGACATGCTGCGCGCTCGCCAGCCGCGCTCCGCTCGCGGAAAGGCTTAAGTGAGGCTTAATTATCACAGGATTTTCCTGACAGATCGCGAGCCAACGCTGCGATGGATGTTACGCGGACACGTCGGCCGTGCCGCTCGATGCCCGCCAGGCGGTGAGCAGGGAGGTGACACCGATCACGAGCCAGAGCGGCGCCCAGAGCAGGAGATATGCCCAGAACGCTGCCGGGAGATGCTGCCCTTCATTAAGGATAAGTCCGCCCATCGACAGGCTCACGATCTGACTGAGCCCGTAGAACGTGAGCACGGCTCCCGCGCCCCAGACCGCGAGCAACGGCATCCAGCGAGGGACCGGAAAAACGAATTCGCGAGCGATCGCAATGGCAAGCAGGCCAACCGCGGCCTTCAGCACCACGACGCCCCAGAGCATCCCCAGGAACCACGCTTCGCGCGCCTCGGCGTGTTCGCGGATCCCATCCGTGAGCAGTTCGAGCCCGGCCGTGCCACCGAGCGTCCAGTACAGAGAGAGTACCGCGTGTGCCAGCAACAAGCCGCCAGCGAGGTAGCCGATCCAGCGCGGTATTCGAGCAGCGAGCATATCGCTCTCCTCGCATCATCGTTCGTGGTCCAGGTGAACGTCACGTTGCCTCAAGGTTAGGGGACGAATCAGATTCAGCGAATCCGGGTAGCTACAGATCCGGGGTAGGGCCTGCCCGACTTTCGACTCGCGATAACTCCGTGTCTTCCGGTTCGTTGAAATCCCCTGGGTGACGTCGGCGGTCGCGCTCGCGCGCTACATAGAAAGAAGGAGACCCTGCCGGGCCTCCCGTTTCCCGCCGTTCTGCTCGACTGGGCTGCGCTGCCTATTCCTTGCGGTTGTAGAAGAACATCGTCAACGGACCGAACACCGCCACCAGCGCCACGCTTGCGATCAGTACCATCCCGATGTCGCCCGCGTTCGGATCCCCGGACATCAACCCGCGGGTGGCCGTTGTCAGCCAGCTGATTGGATTGATATCGACGAACGACTCGAGCCAGGACGGCATCGTTTCCGGGCGGACGAAGATGTTACTGACGAACGTCAGCGGGAACATGACGAGGAAGCTGGCAAACATGAGCGATTCCTGCGTCCGCATGAACATGGACAGCATGGTCCAGATCCAGGAAACGCTGAACGCGAACAGCATTACCAGCAGCGTCCCGCCGATCACGCCGAGAACCCCGCCGGCCGGCCGGAAGCCGAGGATCAAGGCGACACCAAGTACGACGGACGCGGCGATCGTATAGCGCAGCAAATCACCGAGCATCGCCCCAACCAGGAAGGATGGTCGCCAGACCGGCATGGAACGGAACCGGTCGAAAACACCCTTGCGCAGGTCATTGTTCAGCACCGTTCCGGTATAGATAGTGATCATCACGATCGACTGCACCAGAATGCCCGGCGCCAGGAACTGCAGATAGTCCCGGGGGGAGCCTTCCAGCGCACCGCCGAACAGATAGGTAAACATCAGCACGAACATCAGCGGGAACATCGTCACATCGAACAGCTGTTCCGGCACGTGCTTCAGTTTCAGGACGGCGCGCCAGCCGAACGTGACCGACGCAGACACCGCGTTCGCGCGGGGTGGTCTGGATCGCGCCGACAACGCGGAGCGAAGCCGCCCGTTGATTCGCGGCAGGTCGGTTGCAGGGGACACAGTGCTCATGCGGCCTCCTCCGTTCCGGACTGATCAGCCGGTTGTTCATCTTGTTCTGCCGGACGACCGGTTAACGTCAGGAACACCTCGTCCAGACTCGGCTGTCCCAGCGCGAACTCGGTAAGCTCGACACCGCTCTGCGAAAGATCGCTGAAGGCATTTGCGACGTTTCCGGTATCGCCGACTCGGGCCAGAAGCGACGCGGGATCGGATCCCATCTCGACAGACACGCCAAGCGCCTGCTCCAGCACGTGCCGCGCGTGCGGCCGCTGTTCCGGGTCCCGCAACCGCACGGTCAGCGTCCCGGCTCCGATCGAGGCTTTGAGTTGGGACGGGGTCCCCTCGGCAATCACCTTGCCATGATCGATCACCGCGATCCGCTCCGCGAGCTGATCCGCCTCGTCCAGGTATTGCGTGGTCAGCAGGACCGTGGTCCCGCTGGCGACCAGCGCGCGGACGATGTCCCATACCTCGTTCCGACTTCGCGGGTCCAGACCGGTGGTTGGCTCATCCAGAAACAGAATCTCCGGTGTTATGACGATACTGGCCGCGATATCCAGCCGTCGGCGCATTCCGCCGGAAAAGGTCTTGACCTGCCGGTCAGCCGCGTCCTCCAACCCGAACGCATCAAGGAGTTCCTGAGCGCGCTCCCGGGCATCGCGCCAACCGAAGCCGAGGAGGCGGGAGACGAGAATCAGATTCTCCATGCCGGTGATGTCCTCATCGACCGAAGCAAACTGGCCGGTCATACTCACCAGCCCGCGCACCGTATCGGCTTCCTGCACGACGTCGTGACCGTAGATCCGTGCCGTTCCCGCATCCGGCTTCGTCAACGTCGCGAGCATTCGCGCGGTCGTGGTCTTACCGGCGCCGTTCGGGCCAAGCAGACCGTAGACCGAGCCCGTTGGAACTGAAAGATCGACACCATCGACCGCCCGAAGCCGTCCGAAGGTCTTGACCAGTCCCTCAACTTCAATTGCATTCACTGCGTTCTGACCCACTTTCGCGCTCCCAACACGAGATACCATGACGACGTTTCCCGGTCGGCGTTCAATGCCGTTACGTTGATGCTACGTCGTCCAGGTTCCTCAAAACATCCGAACAATACCGTAGTTCCATGACGTACGTCCCTGTCGCAACTCCGTCACGAACTCGTTCGCACCACGTTCGCAGACGGCAAATGAGACAATCGGGGACCAGCAATCGTGAAATCAGGGACGCGACTGCATATGACGAATCGCCATAGAACAGGCGTTTTCATTCTAGGCGTTCAGGGGTTCCGGGCAACTGTCCGGAGGTACAGAATCACGGTGAACCGGCGGTTCAGGGTTCAATCGGCGTCGCGAATGATCTCAACGAAGGGGTCGTCGACCCGTTCAAAGTGATCGTCACAGGTCCAGACAAAGGGGATCTGGTAGTGGAGGGCGGTGGCGAGGTGGACGGCGTCAAGTGACCCAAGAGCATAAGTCGCCATGAGATCAACCGACTCTTCGATGATCTGTCGATTCAATGGAATCTCAACGGATTCCGGCAGGTGTGAGATGAACCGATCAAGCTCTTTGTGACCGAGCCTCAACCAGCGTCGCCGGACTTCGGCCTCGTTCCAGCGCTGAAGTGAGAAGGAATCGAGAGTCGATGTGGACACTCTCCCTCTCGTCGCAAGACGACGCAGCGCCTGGAAGTATTCAACTCGAAGGATCTCCGAGAAGTAAGCGGTACCGCCGCTGGAAACGAGTTCGGCCAGGCCCCTCGCGCTAGCCGATTCTCCCGATTCATGCCCAAACAGCGCGTTGACCACGAATGCGGTGTCCAGGTAGACATCGGAGAGTCGAAACGCGGAACTCACTATTCGCTTTCGCACTCAAAATCGTCGTCGCGGCCAAGCAGCTCACGGACAGGGACTGGTCGATCCACGTGAATCGCCGGCACGAACTCGGAGCCCTTTTTAAGAGGGTCGCGTTTACGCACGACAACACCCGGAGTCCGCAATATCTCTTGCCGCTGTTCATCTGTCAGTTGTTTGATGACCCGTTCTTTTGCCATCTCGGCCCTCGATATCACTGGAATCGGAGCGTCCAATCGGCCTACCATAACGCTCGCATCGCACTACCGCGCCTGGCCGATCCCTTCAACCGCGTCCGGGTTCTCGAGTCCGGACAGATCACC
The DNA here is from genome assembly GCA_007123655.1 of Thermomicrobiaceae bacterium. Taxonomy (GTDB): domain Bacteria; phylum Chloroflexota; class Chloroflexia; order Thermomicrobiales; family Thermomicrobiaceae; genus SLMJ01. The sequence goes on along the minus strand of SKKR01000569.1, from coordinate 2,816 downwards.
GAGATCGCGCTGCTCCAGAAACGCCGCCCTGATGACGCGACGCATGATCTTGGCGTTCCGGGTCTTCGGCAGATCATCCACGAAGTAGACCGCATCTGGGCGGAGCGGCCTCCCCAGATGGTCCGTGATCAGGTCCCGGATCTCATCCCGAATGACGTCGCTCTCCCTGTTGCCGGGACCGAGGACGACGAACACAACGACTTTCTCGCCCTTGATCTCGTCCGGGACGCCGATCGCGGCCGCTTCCTGCACCGCCGGGTGCGCAACGGCGGCGGATTCCACTTCAGCCGGCCCAACGCGTTTTCCGGCGGTCTTGATCGTGTCGTCTGACCGGCCCAGTATGTACCAGAACCCGTCTTCGTCCACCTGCGCCCAGTCACCATGGACCCAGGTGTCCGGAAACTGCGACCAGTAGGTCTCCTCGTACCGTCCAGGGTCGTTCCAGAACCCGTTGGTCATGCCAACCCACGGTTGCCTGATCACGAGTTCGCCCACCTCGCCGCGAACGGGATTTCCGGCCTGATCGAAGACATTTGCATCCATTCCGGGAACAGGCCCGGTGAACGCGCACGGCTTCTGCGGCCGGATCGTGACACATCCGACGATACCTCCGGAGATCTCGGTGCCACCGGAATAGTTAATGATTGGACACCGGCCCTCTCCGGCAACGTTGAACAGCCAGAGCCAGGGCCACGGGTTCCAAGGCTCGCCCGTAGAGCCGAACACGCGCAGGCTGCTCCGGTCGTGCCTGGTCACCCAGTCGTCACCCTGCGTCATGAGCGCGCGGATCGCCGTCGGGGACACCCCCAGTACCGTCACCTGATGCTTTGCCGTCAGCTCCCACATCCGGTCCGGGTTAGGATAGTCCGGTGTTCCCTCGAACATTGCCAGCGTCGCACCGTTGATGAGAGTGCCCTGGATCGCCCAGGGGCCCATCATCCAGCCGAGATCGGTGATCCACAGGAGCGTATCGCCCGCCTGCAGATCGAAGCAGAACGCGAGGTCGTGCGCGGCCTTGATCGGGAACCCGGCGTGGATGTGCACCGCCCCCTTTGGTCTCCCCGTGGTGCCGGACGTGTAAATGATCATGTAGGGATCGTCCGCAGCCGTCTGGACGGTCTCAACCGGATTTCCACCAAGCTCCTGCCACCAGACATCCCGCGGCTCGAACCACTCGATTTCCCCCCGCGCGTGCTGAAAGACCACAACGTGCTGCACGGAATCGGCCAGCCGGGCCGCAGCGTCGGCCGTTGGCTTCATGTCAATCTGCCGACCCCGGCGGAAGAATCCGTCCGCGGTAATGAGGATCTTCGCGTCGCAGTCGCGTAACCGGCTCGCGACCGCCTCCGCCCCGTAGCCCGAGAAGATCGGTACGAAGATCGCCCCGAGTTTCCCGCAGGCGAGTGTTGCGATTGCGGTTTCGGGTAGCATGGGCATGAAGATGCCGACACAGTCGCCCTTTTCGATCCCGAGCGCCCGCAACCCGGCGGCGACGCGGTCGGTCTCCGCGGCAAGCTCGGCGAAGGTCAGGGTCCGGACATCGCCGCTATCGCCTTCCCAGACGATCGCCTGGCGACTCGACGATTCACCGGAAGCTCGTTTATCGACTGCATCACGAACATAGTTGTAGCGACCGCCGGGGAACCAGCGCGGCCAGGCGATTCCGCGCGTCAGATCCATCACTCGATCGAACTGCGTAAACCACTCCAGGTCGAGATGCTCAACTACCGCTCGCCAGTACCATTCCGGATCCTGGCTCGCGCTGGCCAGTAATGCCTCATACGATTCAATGTCGTGCTGTTCGATGAAGTCCATCAGCCGGCTGCGCGCAATCTGCTCGGCCGAAGGCTCCCAGACCGGTTCTCCTTCGTGAGGCTGGCTAAACGTCTCGCGCATCGAGAGCCTCTCCCGGTTCAGTCATGGCGCGGTTTCACATCTGGCGCTGGCTCCGCTGGAGTTCATTCTTGGCGTCTGAGCCAGACAGGTCAAGGGGATCACTGCCTGGCTCCAGGCGCTGCGCAAGAAGGTCAGTCATTCGTCACCATGGTCCCCGGATCCGGTGTCGTCACACGCCCACATTCCTTGAACCGCAGCCAGAATCACGCCAAACGCCGCACCGAGCGCAATCCAGATCGCAAGGTTTTCGGTTGCCGCCCCGATCGCGACGCCCATGCCGGCACCGATCGGGATCCAGAACGCGCCACGGAATCGGTTCTCGATAACGCACCTGCCTCCGGAGGCCTGCTACTCACGAAGCTTGAGGCTACCATCCTCGTTATACTCGAAGTCCGGTCCCCAGGCGATTTCCCACGGGTATCCATCAGGATCCGCGAAGTACCCAGAGTAACCGCCCCAGTGGCGATCAACCGGCGGCGTCAGGATCAGGGCGCCAACTGACTTCGCCTGTGCCATCACCTGATCTACCTCTTCCTTCGACTTGAAGTTCTGAGCCAGCGTCACTCCACCGAATCCAAGCCCTCGGGTCGACGGCAAGCCAGTCTCTTCTGCGAGGTCGTCGTAGGGATAGAGCGCCAGGATCGTCCCCGGCAGATTGATGAACACAATCTCATCGCCGGAATCGCTTGACACTGGCCAGCCCAGTCCCTGTTCGTAGAACTTTCGCGATCGTTCGAGGTTCTCTACGCCGAGCGTCACAATGGAAATCGGTGTTGTCACAGTAAGAGGCCCTTCATCACTCGAACGTACGTTCGTATTCTGGGAATCGATCCTAACGGAAGACCGGGCGAAACGCAACGACCCGCAGGAGCCTCGTCATTCCGACTTCCAATGTTACGGTTAATGCACTCGCCGGAGCG
>SKKR01000013.1 GCA_007123655.1 Thermomicrobiaceae bacterium | reverse complement strand
GTTCTTCTGCAACTGGAGCTTCCGTTCGAGACCGTCCGGACGACGCTCGAACTCGCCCGGCAGGCAAGCGCTCGCAGCATCGTCAACACCGCGCCGTACGTGCCGGGAACGGCATCCCTGCTCGAGCTCATCGACGTGCTTGTCGTAAATGAGATCGAAGCAGGACAGCTTCTCGATCGCCCGCCGGTTTCGGTTGACGATGCACCTGCCGCGGTCTCTGAACTCAGATCAGCCGGACCAGAGATCGTGTTTGCCACGCTTGGTGCGGCCGGAGCCGTCATCGAGGACGAAAACGAGCGTGTGGCAATTGCGGCTCCGAAGGTCGACGTCGTGGATACGACTGGTGCCGGTGACACCTCGGTCGGCGCGTTTGCCGCGTCACTGGCGGAAGGGAAGTCGCCATCGGACGCCGCGCGGTTCGCGGTGATGGCCGGGACGTTTGCGGTGCAGCGTGCGGGCGCCCAGGCGGCGCAGCCGACCAGATCAGAACTCGAGCAGTTCATCGAGCTACATTCCGCGAGAGCGTAGCCTCGGACGGGCTGGCCCGCGAGGCTTCTCTTCCGTTCAATGACTCCCTTCATTGCCGTGACCGAAAGGTCAGGGAGATGAATGAACGCGGCGGCCAGGACTGGCCACCGCGTTTGAGGAACATCTTCTCTGAGGAGCGTCAGTTCCAGCCCATTGCGAACACCAGCAGGATTGCGACCACGTTGACGACCTTGATCATCGGATTGATCGCCGGTCCTGCCGTGTCCTTGTACGGGTCGCCGACCGTGTCACCGGTAACCGCGGCCTGGTGCGCCGGGCTGTTCTTCCCACCGTGCGCGCCGGATTCGATCAGCTTTTTGGCATTGTCCCATGCACCACCGCCCGTAACCATTGAAATGGCGACGAACAGACCGGTGACGATCGAGCCGATCAACACCCCGCCGACCGCTTCCTTGCCAAGCGTCACGCCGACGAGGATCGGTGTTGCGACCGGCAAGAGCGCCGGCAGCATCATCTCGCGCAGTGCCTGCCGGGTGACGATGTCGACGGCCGTGCCGTACTCCGGACGGGCCGTACCTTCCAGGATGCCGGGGATCTCCCGGAACTGCCGCCGCACCTCTTCCACGACCGCTGCGCCGGCCTTTCCGACCGCATCCATGAGCAGGCCACCGAAGAAGAACGGCAACGCACCACCGATAAACAACCCGATCAGCACGTTCGGATTGGCAATGTCGAAGATCACGTCTTCTGCGATTTCCAGGAAGAAGGACGCGAACAGTACCAGGGCGGCCAGTCCGGCGGAACCGATCGCGTAGGCCTTTGTGACGGCCTTCGTCGTATTGCCAACAGCATCGAGCGGGTCGGTCACCGCCCGAACCTCATCCGGCATTTCGGCCATCTCAGCGATGCCGCCGGCGTTGTCCGTGATCGGACCGAACGAGTCGATCGCCACGATGATCCCGGCCATGGAGAGCATGGCCATGGCAGCTACCGCGATACCGTAGAGACCAGCCGTCAGGTTGTCCGGTGCAACTGTGAGGTTGTACGCGATATAGATCGCGAGCGTGATCATGACGATCGGTGCCAACGTCGAACGCATCGCGATAGCCAGCCCAGAGATGATGTTGGTGCCGTGCCCGCTCTCGGATGCCTCGGCGATCTGCTTGACCGGCGCGAATTTCTCCGAAGTGTAGTACTCCGTGAAGATGACCACGCCGAGCGTCACCAGAACTCCAAGCATGGCGGAGAGAAACAGCTTGGTGGTTGCCGAGAACCCGAAGGTCAGACCGAACATGGAAATATCGTCGGCGCCGATGATCGGGTTGTCGCCCATTAGCCACCAGGTGACCGGCAGGAACGCGATCACTCCCAGGACCATACTGACCGCGAGCCCCTTGTACAGCGCCCGCATGATGGACTGACTGCTATCCAGTTTGACGAAGAACGTCCCGATGATGGACGCGACAATCGAGGCGGCGCCGATGACGAGCGGGAAGATGATCGCGAGCTCGGTATCGAACACCAGGCTGCCGAGGAGCATCGCGGCGATCGCGGTCACGGCGTAGGTTTCGAACAGGTCGGCTGCCATCCCGGCGCAGTCGCCAACGTTGTCCCCCACATTGTCGGCAATAACCGCCGGATTTCTGGGGTCATCTTCCGGGATCCCGGCCTCGACTTTTCCGACGAGGTCGGCGCCAACGTCGGCGGCCTTGGTGTAGATCCCACCGCCAATCCGAGCGAAGACGGAAATCAGGCTGCCGCCGAACGCGAGCCCGACCAACGCGGTGACATCACGCGTGATCCAGTAGAAGACTGCAACCGAGAGGAGGGCGAGTCCGACGACGAACAGTCCGGTGACCGTACCACCCCGGAAGGCCACCAGCAGTGCGGAACCGAGTCCGCGCTCGGCCGCCTGCGCGGTGCGAACGTTTGACCGAACCGCGACGGACATCCCGAAGAATCCCGCCATGCCTGAGGCTACGGCGCCGAGAAGGAAGCCAGCGGCGGTCGCAATATTGAGGAGAATCGCCAGGGCTATGGTAATCACGACGGCCACGATCGCAACCATCGTGAACTGTCGCTTCATGTACGCCTCGGCACCTTCCTGAATGGCGTCGGCGATCTGCCGCATGCGTTCGTTTCCGGTCTCCCGGTCGAGCACCCACTTCGCGAGGAATGCCCCGTAAATAATCGCCGCTGCTCCGGCCGCGGTGGCCAGAATCAGCGAGATGAGCACCGTATCCGAGTTATCGTTCGGCACGAAGTCCCCTCTCCCCTGAGTTCAACGAACGTTCCTGACAAGACACTGAGTTCAATGTGAGTCCATAGATGATGCGCTTTGGCTGACAAGAGAAGCCGGCCTCAGCGCACCCGAAGAAGCATACTCATCTCATTGTCAGCGCGCTATCCACGCAGCGAAACGCGGCCGATTGAGAGGCCGCGCCGCGCGTACAGTCGTCTCCGATAACTCCGGGCCGGTCCCGCCAGTACCGTTCGCGCTGTTGCTGTCTCCCGGAGTCTAGTAGTACCGATACATCGCCATCATCGCGAGAATAATTGCCGCTGCGACGAACATCCCGGCCAGGAAGAACCAGGAAAACATCCTGTCGTCCCACTTGAGATGCATGTAGTACATGACGACGAGAATGAATTTGAACGACGAGAGGATGATCAGGGCGGCGATCAGGAGATACAGGCTCCACTCGGACTCGAACGCATCCTCGACGAAATACAGGGCGATCTCCACCGCTGTCAGAATGAACAGTAGTGACCCGACCTTCAGATACGTTCTGTCCGATGGATGGTGTGCGTGCTCTTCTGCCATCTTGCCACTCCCTGAGTTTCCCGTTACCGCCGCATTCGTGTCGCTCATCACGTTCCGTATCCAGTGGCTCCAGCTGCCGATTCGCATCGGCGCCGGCGGCCAGGTTACCTGTACGGAACCAGAAAGATGAACGTGAAAATCACAATCCAGACAATGTCGACAAAGTGCCAGTAGAGCCCGGCGATCTCCACCATCTCAGACCGTTCTTTCGGCACCCTTCCGCGATAGGACATCGCAACGATCCCGAGTAGCCAGATCACACCGATTCCGACGTGGATCTTGTGAAAGCCGGTCGTCACGAAGTACGCGGTGCCAAAGATATTCTCGCCGATGGACAGTCCTTCGCCATAGAACTTCATGTACTCGAACGATTCACCGCCGAGAAACAACAGGCCGAGAAGGGCGGTGGTGGTCAGCCAGATTCTCATTCCGGCTTCGTTGCCGCGCTGGAGTGAGGAGAGTCCCAGCACAAACGCCAGACTGCTCATCAGGAGCACGAACGTCATTAGCGAAGAAAACGGAATGTCGAGCAGATCGTTGGGGCCGAGGCCGCCAAGGTCCGTCATCTCCGGCCGGTAGACCATGTACATCATGATCAACGATCCGAAGAACATGCAGTCCGACGCCAGGAACGACCACATCAACAGTTTATTGTGCGAAATCCCGGTCGTCGTATGGTGTCCCTCGTGACCGCTATGTTGGTCAGCTGCTGCCACGGATGAGTATCCCTTCTCGTGCGCCCATTCCGCCCTAGTCGTTCGGTTCAAAGGCCCATGCGAAGAGGCCAACCGTCAGAATGATTCCGCCGATGACGCTGAGCCAGAGTGTGAAGATTATGCCGGCGCCAAGCAACATGAGTCCGAAGGCCACCAGCAGCGGGATGTATGAGCCCGGCGGTAGGTGGATGTGCTCCTCCGGTCCCTCCGCCTCCGCGTCCTCGCCGGTGCGGTTGTACTTCTGGTCCCAGAAATCATCCCGTGCCCGGACCTGAGGTGTGCGATCGAAGTTGTGCTTCTGTGGCGGAGACGTTGTGGTCCATTCGAGCGTCCGTGCATCCCAGGGGTCATTCGGAGCTGCCTGTCCGGCGCGAATGGACTTGATCAGGTTGATGACGAGCAGCAGAGTGGCGAAGCCGAGCAGGTACGCCCCGATGGTGGCGACCAGGTTCCAGAGCTCCCAGCCGAAGTCGGACGGGTAGGTGTAGATCCGCCGGGGCATCCCGTCAACGCCCAGGAAGTGCATCGGAAAGAACGTCAGGTTGAAGCCGATGAGCGTCAGCCAGAAGTGCCATTTGCCCATCGCCTCGTTCATGTAACGGCCGAACATCTTCGGGAACCAGTAATAGATGCCTGCGATCAGGCCGAACATCGTCCCACCGAACAATACGTAGTGAAGGTGCGCCACGATGAAGTAGGTATCGTGCTGCCAGTAATCGATCGGCACTGCCGCGTGCATGACGCCGCTGATTCCCCCGATGGTGAACATCCCGACGAAGGCGACCGCAAACAACATGGCAGTGGTAAGACGGATCGATCCACCCCATAACGTCGCCAGCCAGTTCAGAATCTTCACGCCGGTTGGAATCGCGATAAGCATGGTCGTCGTCGCAAAGACCATGTTCGGTATCGGTCCCATTCCGACTGTGAACATGTGATGGACCCACACGCCGAACCCGAGAAACGCAATCGTGATACCCGAGAACACCACGAACGAGTACCCGAACAATGGCTTCCGGGAGAACGTCGGTAGAACCTCGGAGATGATTCCGAACGCGGGCAGAATCAGAATGTAGACCTCCGGGTGCCCGAAGATCCAGAACAGGTGCTGCCACATCACCACGCTCCCGTCCGCGGCGCTGAAGAAGACCGTATCGAAGTTGCGGTCCATCATCAGGGCGAACAGGGCAATCGCCAGTGCGGGAAACGCAAGCAGAATCAGCACGAACGTTACGAGCGACATCCAGACAAAGGCCGGCATGCGCATCAGTGACATTCCCGGAGCGCGCATGTTAACGATCGTCACGAAGAAATTCAGACCCGCGGCCACGGTCGAGAACCCGAGCACCTGGAGTCCCATGACGTAGAAGTCACCGCTCATACCAGGCGTGTACTGAGAACTGGAGAGTGACGTATAGCCGGTCCAGCCGATGTCCGGAGCGGCCCCGAAGAGAAACCCGCTGCAGAGAAGAAGCCCACCGAACAGGTAGACCCAATAGCTAAACGAGTTGAGCCGGGGAAACGCCACGTCCCGGGCGCCGATTTGCAGTGGAATGATGAAGTTGAAGAACGCAGCACTCATCGGCATCAGCGCCAGGAAGATCATGACCAGCGCGTGCATGGTGAAAAACTGGTTGTAGACTTCCGGGCTCATCATGGCACTGTTCGGTACCACGAGTTGGCTTCTTACGCCGAGTGCCAGGAACCCGCCGACGAAGAAGAAAGCGAGCGAGGTCCAGAAATAGAGCAGCCCGATCTTCTTGTGATCCGAGGTGGTGATCCAATCCCAGATCACCGCCCAGCGATCAAGCTGTTCCTCCCGTGCCGCTACTGCCTGTGCCATCTAGCGGTCCCCTTTTCCGCGAATGACGGCCCGCAACTGTGCCGCATCACAATCATTCCACCAGCGCGTCGATCGCTTTTCAGTCGGCATCCGCACGCTCCGATTGCAGACTGGAGAGATAGGCGACCAGCGCTTCGAGATCCTCATCGCTTATCGCGTCCTGGGAGAATGAAGGCATCTCGTTTCCTGGTTTCGACTCCTGTGGGTCTCGGATCCAGTCATGCAAATTCTCGGGCGTGTTTTCCAGTGCACCGGCACCGAGAATGGGACGTTCACCGATGTTGGTCAGGTTCGGTCCTACCTCGGCAACAGCTTCCGTTCCGTCTTCCGCCACCGCACCGTCGATTGCGTGACAGGCATGGCATGCCGCGCCAGGCTGGAAGAACACCTCTTTACCTCGAGCTTCGAGGGTGTCCGGTTCCGGGTCTGGCGCCCCGTCCTGCTGGTCCGCCACCCAGGCTTCGAAGTCGCCGGGTTCGTGCACCACGATCCGGAACATCATGTTGGCGTGTTGCAGTCCGCAGAACTCGTAACACTGCCCGTAGTACTCACCAGGCTCTTCCGGTGTGAAGTAGATGTTGGTCGTCCGTCCTGGAATGGTGTCCTGTTTCCCGAAGAGTTGTGGGGCATAGAAGCTGTGAATCACGTCTGCCGCGGTCATACGCAGGTGTATCGGCTGGTCAGCCGGCACGTGGAGGACGTTCCCGGTCTTGAAGCCTTCGTCCTCGTACTCGAACTCCCACCACCACTGATGACCGATAACGTCCACCGTGTACGGTTCGTCAGGCTCCGAGGCGAGATCCGCGATCGTCGTAATGGTCGGCACCAGAATGATTGCAAGGATTACGGCCGGAGCAATAGTCCAGGCGACCTCGACCTTGGTGTTACCGTGAAGCTGCGGCGGCGGAGGATCGCCATCCCGGTAGCGGAATTTGATCACAGCCCAGATGAGCGCTCCCTGGACCAGGACGAAAATCACCACGGACAACCAGAAAATGGGAACGAAGAGGTTCCAGATGGACTCGGCGTTGTCCGCGAATGTCTCGTTGGCGGATTGCACTTCCCCACCGGTAATGCCGCAGCCCGCGAGCGCGAGCGCCAGCAGGGGGACGAGCGCACCTAGTACAACCCTACGTCCGCAGCGAATCCAGCCCGCCATGGTCCTCCCTGTTCCGTCTCCCGCTATCCACCGGCCGGGCGCGCATTTCCGGCCGTGGGCAAAACCGCGACTATCCTACAATGACTCGCAAGGAGTGTCACTAGGGATTGACCCCTCGACCCGTTTCCTGGTTGTGAAGCATGAATGTTGCGAGCCTGATCGTGCTTCACGCTCTGCCCGCACGAGTCTACTCGTAACGCGACTGGTGGTAGTCGGGAAAATCCCGTGAATCATCGAGCGATGGACAGGAGCACGTTCGTTTCTCATCCGTTTCTCACGTCACCAATATGATGCAATACTCTGGAAGGCGGCTTCCTCAGATCGCGACCGTCCCGAAGTGGTTGTAACTCGTTGAGCAATGAGACGTCCGGCAATAGCAATCGATGAATACAAACTCTCCGAGTAACCAGACGAGTATCTCATTTTCAACCGTCGCGACCTGCGCCTGGCGCGGCTGGACCAAAGCGTGTCCATCCTGTGGTGGGCGTGGCCTGTTTCAAAACTGGTTTACGCTATCGATAACCTGCCCGCATTGTGGTTTGCGATTCGAGCGGGAGGAAGGGTACTGGACGGGTGCGATGGGTGCGAACATCATTGTCACGGAACTGGTGTTCGTGTCCCTGATGATCACGACGTTCATCCTGACCTGGTCCGACCCACCGGTCAGGGAGATGATCGCTGGAGGTGTCGCCTTCACTATTATCTTCCCGATGTTTTTCTACCCGTTCTCGAAGACTGTCTGGATGGCGTTCGATCGAGCGTTCAACCCGACCGATCAACCGTTCAGAGACTCGGACAGCACACCCGGATCACTATGAGTCAAACCGCATGCGGTTTTCCGCGCATGTATTGTCGGTTAGGATGTCTACGGGGAGCACGCATTGTATTGATGAACGTGTCTGATACGTCGTGACAGCGGCCAGGGGCCGAGGCGGAAGTCGCCAGGATACCAGTCGAAAGGAGTCCAGATGGTGGACGAAAACGGCGGGACGATTGAAGGACTGCTGACGGAGACGCGCACGTTTCCTCCGTCCGAAGAGTTTGTTCGCCAGGCGAACGTCAATGACCCGTCGATCTACGAGCGGGCCTTCAGGGATCCTGAATCGTTCTGGGCGGAACTTGCCGGCGAACTCGACTGGGATCAACCGTGGGATTCCGTGATGGACTGGAACCCGCCGTGGGTGAAGTGGTTCGAAGGCGGGAAACTGAACGTATCGTACAACTGCGTAGACCGGCATCTCAAGTCCTGGAAACGGACAAAAGCGGCGATCATCTGGGAAGGTGAACCCGGCGACGAGCGCGTCCTGACGTACCAGGACCTGTATCGCGAAGTGAACCAGGCCGCGAACATGCTGAAGCGGCTGGGGGTCAAGAAGGGTGATCGCGTTGCGATCTATCTCCCGATGATCCCGGAGCTTGCGATCATCATGCTCGCGTGCGCCCGCATCGGCGCACCGCACTCGGTCGTGTTCGGCGGATTCAGCCCTGACTCGCTGGCAGACCGAATCAACGACTGTGAAGCAAAGGTCCTGATCACTTCGGATGGCGGCTACCGGCGCGGCTCGGTTGTCGGACTGAAGGACAATGCCGACCGCGCAATCGAGAAGACGCCGACGATCGAGCATGTCGTGGTCGTGCAGCGGGTGGGGCGTCATGTCCACCCCGTACGCATGCGAGAAGGCCGAGATGTCTGGTGGCATGACGCGGTCCGGGATGCGAACGGATCCTATTGCCCGCCGGAATCTCTCGAATCGGAGCACCCGCTTTACATTCTCTACACGTCGGGGACGACCGGAACGCCGAAAGGGATGCTTCATACCACCGCGGGTTACCTGCTTGGGACCTACATCACGTCCAAGTGGGTGCTCGACCTGAAAGATGACGATATCTACTGGTGCACAGCCGACATCGGGTGGGTAACGGGCCACAGCTACATCGTCTACGGTCCGCTTGCCAACGGGGCCACCACGGTCATGTACGAAGGCGCGCCAGACTATCCCGCGCAGGACCGCTTCTGGGATATCGTCGAACGCCGGGCGGTGACCGTGCTGTACACGGCGCCGACTGCCATCCGCGGATTCATGCGCTGGGGCGCCGAACACCCGGCAAAGCACGACCTGTCATCTCTGAGGCTACTTGGTACGGTCGGGGAACCGATCAACCCGGAGGCCTGGATCTGGTACCACAATCATATCGGGAACGAGAACTGCCCGATCGTCGATACATGGTGGCAGACCGAGACCGGCTCCATGCTGATTACGCCGCTGCCCGGAATCACGACGACGAAACCCGGGTCCGCCACGTTCCCGTTTCCCGGGATCGAACCGGACATCGTTGACGGTGAAGGCAATTCTGTCCCGAGCGGCCAGGGTGGCTTT
>SKKR01000593.1 GCA_007123655.1 Thermomicrobiaceae bacterium | reverse complement strand
CACCGCGTCGTGCTCGCCATCGATGTGCTCCAGCAGCAGCGTGAATTCGTCTCCGCCGAGGCGCGCGATAAGGTCACCGGTTCCAATACAGGTCTGCACACGGCCTGCGGCCTGCACGAGCAACTGATCACCGGCGGAATGGCCGAGGCTGTCATTGATCACCTTGAAGTCGTCCAGATCGAAGAACAACACGGCGAACGAGTTCCCGTGCAGGCGGGCTTCTTCAAGTCGCTCGGCGAGGCGGCTCTGGAAGAGGCTTCGATTGGGGAGTCCGGTCAGTGAGTCGTGATATGCCTGATGGGCGAGCTGATTCTCCAGTTCGCGGTGAATCGTGACGTCCTGCGCGACTACATGGACCCCGACGATCTCGTGGTCGACGATAATGGGGATGCTTGTGATCCCGAGCTCAACGGTCTCGCCGTTGGTGTTTATGATTGCGGCGTGGAACTCCTGCGCGTGACCGAGATGCGTCTGTTCGAAGCGCTCCTGCACGCGTTCACGATCTTTCGGAACTACCAGTTCTTCGAAGTTCAGCTCACCGGGAGCCGGCGCCTGGCGGCCGGTGAGGAACTCGAACGCCGGGTTCGCGCTGAGCACGCGCCCGACTCGGTCAATTGAGAACACCGCGTCCGGATGGTGGTCGAACAGCGAGCGGTACCGCTGTTCGTTCTCCCGAGTGATGCGTTCGGCCTGCTTTTCGGCGGTGATGTCGTGGGAGATGCCTTGCCAGTAGCGGGGGGTTCCGTCTTCGTCCCGAATCAAACGAGCGGAGTCACGGACCCAGAGATACTCTCCGTTTTTCTGGCGCAGGCGATACTCGATCGTGAAGCTTTCCCGGTTTTCGACTGAGTCCCGGTCCGATTCCACAACTAATGCCAGATCGTCCGGATGAATCGCATCGCGCCACTTATCTTCGTTCGCCAGCCATTCCTCAACGGTGTGACCGAAGACGAACTCATGCTGCGGGCTGACGTACAGGATCTTGCTGAGATCGTCTGCCGCGGCGATGTACGTCACCGCGGGAAGCTGTTCCACGAGCGTGCGGTAGCGCTCTTCAGCTTCGCGCAGCGCGAGCTCCTGGGTGCGCCGTTCGGTGACATCCCGGAAGAAGACCGAAATCCGGTCTCCGGAAGATGTGGCGTTGACCTCGAACCAGGCGTCAAGAAGCGGATAGTACTCGGTGAAGGAAACGGGCTCGCCGGTGTCCACCACGTGCTGGTATTGCTGGAAGAACGCCCGTTCGGACGCGCCGGGGAACTCCTGCCAGATTTCCTTGCCGATGAGGTCGTGGCGCGAACGGTTGAGAAATACCTCTGCCTGCCGGTTGATGGAGTGAATGATCCAGTCCCGGTCAATGGAGAGAAACCCGTCGCTCATCGTCTCCAGGATCCGGGAGATCTGCTCGCTGGACTCCTTGAGTGCCTGTTCCGCATGGCGCCTGGCGCTGATATCCGCGAGCGAGATGATCAGCCCCATCTGGCGCCCATCCTCACGCTTCACCGGGCTAACGCTTACGACGGCGGCGATCTCGCTCCCGTCCTTGTGGAACGTGGAGAGTTCCCCGGTCCAGGAGCCCTCCCGGGCCACGGACTCGAGAGCATCGGCCGCGTTCCTCTGTGCTTCAGATCCCTGTGGGAGGAACTCCAGCAGATTCTTGCCAACAGCATCCTGGAACGAATAGCCGAACAGCTCCTCGGCTGCCCGGTTCCAGTAGGTCACGCGATGATTCTCATCTGTCGCGCAGACCGCCTGGCCAACCGCGTCCAGCATGCGCTTGTGCAGGCGGAGTTGCTCCTCAGTCTCTTTCAGTTCGGTTACGTCTGTGTACACCCCGATGACGCCGACCGTCCCCTGACCTTCCAAGTGAATGGGCGCCAGGTTGACGACCGCCGGAAAAGTGGATCCGTCTTTCCTTCGAATGGGAAACTCGCCGGACCAGCTCTCTCCGGTGCGGACTTTGCGGTGGAGTTCGCCGGCTTCTTCCTGGAGATGGGCGGCCGGAGCAAACTCTGCAATGTTGTGGCCGAGAACCTCGTCGGCGGACCAGCCGAGCGCGTGTTCGGCCCCCTTGCTCCAGTAGGTGATCACGCGGTTCGTATCCGTCGCCACGATGGTCTGACCAACGGCGTCGAGCATGACTTTGTGGAACTCGATCTGACGCTCGTACTCTTTGCGGTCACTGATGTCGTGGGAAACGCCGATTACGCCGACGATCTCATGGTCCGCATTTCTGATCGGAGAGACCGTGAAGTATGCGGGAAACTCCGTGCCGTCTCTTCGCCGTACCAAGAACTCGCCCGACCAGGTGTCGCCTTTCTCGACATCCCTGGTGACGCTCTCCGCCCGCTCGATTTCCCCGGGAGCAGCAAGGAGCTCATTGGCTATCTGCCCAAGCGCCTCTTCGGCACTCCAGCCGTAGATCTCCTCGGCGGCTTTGTTCCAGTACGTTATGCGCCCGTCCCGGTCGGAAACAATTGCTGCCTCGCCTACGGCGTCAACGATGTGTTTATGCGACCTGAGTTCTTCTTCAGTGCGTTTGAGCTCGCGGATATCTGTATGCACCGCGAGCACGCCGATCAGCTCGTTTGACTCGCCGTAGATCGGCTTGAGCGTTGCCAGCGCGGGGATGATCGTGCCGTCCCGATGCTGGATTGGGAATTCCCCGATCCAGGCATGGCCGCTTCGGACTCGCTGGGTTATCAGCGGGATCGTGTCGAGGAAGTGCGGTGCTGGAACGATCGTCGCGGCGTCTTTGCCAATGACTTCTTCCGCCTTCCAGCCGAGTACGTCTTCCGCGGCCTGATTCCAGTATGTGATGTTGCGGTCAACATCGTTCGCGATCACCACTTGGCCGACCGCTTCGACGATGTGTTTGAAGAACCGGTTCTCCTGCTCCGTCCGCTTCATGTCCGTGATCTCGGAATACACGCTGATCACGCCGTCGGTCTGGCCGTGTTCGTCGAAGATCGGAGCCAGGCTTATCAGGGCGGGGAACGTGGAGCCGTCCCGGCGCCGCAGGCTGAACTCACCGAACCAGGGAACGCCGGTACGGACCAGGGCCGCGATCTCTTTCGCTGGCTCGAGGTAATCGGGATCCGGGAGATGTTCGAGCAGCACCTTGCCGATCAGCTCATCGCGGCTCCAGGCGAGCATGCGCTCGGCCGCTCTATTGACGTAGATGATCTCGCCATCCATCGAAGTGGCAACCACCGCTTCCCCAATGGCTTCGACCACACGCTGGAAGAACCGGATCTCTCGTTCCGTCTCTTTGAACTCGGTGATATCTGTGTAGGCGCCAACGATCTGCACCACGTTGTCGCTTTCGTCCAGGACAGGACTGACGTTCATCAGGACCGGACAGTCCGTGCCATCCTTCCGCTTGAGCTTGAACTCACCGGACCACATGTGTCCCCGGCGCACGTACTGTCCGATTCCGGCCATCTGATCCACGACATCGTCAGCCGGGGCGATGTCATAGATGTCCCGGCCAATGACTTCGTCTTCGGTCCAGCCGAACAGTTGCTCGGCGGCTTTGTTCCAGTAGAGGATGCTGCGGTCATCGGCATTGGCAATCAGGGCCTGCCCGACGGCGTCCGTGAGGTTCTTGTACAGCCGGATCGTGCGTTCCGATTCCTTGAGTGCGGTGGTATCGGTATAGGAACTGATGACGCCGAGGAACTGCCCGTTGGAGTCGGTGATCGGGTTGACGGTTGCCAGTGCCGGAATGATGTGGCCGTCACGATGCTGAAGCTGGAATTCCCCCTGCCAGCTCTGGACGCGGCGGACCTGGCGCCCGATCTCGCGAACCTTTCCGATGAACTCCGGCGCGGGAACGATCTCATAGAATCCCCTGCCGACCGCTTCGTCCGCGGTCCAGCCAAGAAGAGATTCCGCGGCGGGGTTCCAGTAGGTGATTCGCCGCTCCGGGCTGTTGTCGTTGGCAATGATCGCTTGCCCAACCGACTCCACCATGTTCCTGAAGAGCCGGATCTCCTCTTCCGTTCGCTTCTGCTCGGTAACGTCCCGGACCGAGACGGTGAATCGAGGTTGTGACTGATGCGGCTCATCGATCCGGGCGACCGCCATTTCAACAAGAACCGGGGAGCCGGCTGAACGGACCGCCTCGTGCTCCTGAGTCAGCGGATCCGGGTCATGTTCCGAGTCGATGAGCCACTGCTCAAAGGTCGCGATCCACGACTGCTGCTGGTGCATCGGGATAATCAGATCGACCATCCGGTTTCCCACGCAGGTTCCCCTGGGAAATCCGAAAATTCGCTCCGTGGCGGGGTTCATGTCGATAATCCGTGTGTCGCGGTCGATTGTGAAGATGCCGTCCAGCGCCGCGTCGGTCATCGCGTTTCGATACGCGGACGAGCCGGGCTCGTCCTCAGTTGGAAGGAGGTTCACGAGTGGCGCTGCGATCGCCGCAAGATCTTCGAGCGAGGCAATGTCGTCCTGGGTCCAGTCCCTCGGAACGACGTCCGCGACCGCAAGAGCGCCGAGCACGGTGCCACGTTCATCGATCAGCGGAACGCCGAGATAGGACCTGTAGGCTGAATCCGGCAGGATCCGCCCGTTACTGGTGTTCCCGGTGGCGCTGCTGTCCTGGACTGCAAGCGGTCGCGCTTCCCCGGCGATGCGCCGAGCGAACGCGTGGTCCTCACCTGCTGCGCCCGGCTCGCGCGCGCCGCTCTGCTCGTCGTGCGCGCACAGCGTGCTGACGTCCCGACCTTCCACCTTCGTCACGCTGGCAGCCGGGGCTCCGGCCAGCCTGGCGGCGATCCGCACATGTCGCTGCAGCGCGCGCTGTGTTCCCGGGTCAGCGATGTGAGCGCTGTCCCCTGGTGCCTGGTTCGCGCCCTGTGACATGTACTCGTCGGTCGCCATTAACGTGTTCCCTGATTCTCGGGCGGGTGGCGGGCACGGCAGCCCGGCATTGTGGATCGCGGCACGGCCACAGAATGAATTGTGACGCCGCCCGCACTGGGCTGTGCACCCCCCTGACAGTCCCAAGTATGGAGGGTTGAGCACCGAGCCGCGTAGTAGTGAAGTCCCAAAGGCATAGGACCACTCGGGCCTGCAGAACATTTGTTCTAAAATTGTGGCAATGTTTTGCCCCCTCAATGTGTCCGTAGGAGTAGAGGGCCTGAACAGGAAGACAAACCCGGAGGGTGGTGACGCATGACCCAGAGCCGTGCGTGCCAGCGGGCGGGGTGCCGGGCCTGGGCGATGCGAGGCGGAGAATTCTGTCGCGCCCATCAGACCGTGCTCGATCGTGCAGTCGACCGTCAGAACGGGACGAGCGATGAGCTTATCAGCCGCCGAATTGCCAGCATCCTGCTCCGCGCCGGCGTGCCGGATCAGGGTCGCGCACCCCCGCTGGACGATGAAATCGGCGCGCTGCGCCTGGTCCTGGCGCGAGTGCTGGAAACCGAAGAGGACCCCCGGCAACTGGCGACGTCCATCCCCCGGATCGTCGACGCGCTCGTTCGCGCGACGCGCGTGCAACGGCAGGTACAGGGGGATCAGGCGGAGGGACTGACCGAAGCGCTGACTCAGGTCCTGCTGGAGATCGGTGTAGGAGAGGAGGAGTGATGGCTCCCGATCCCCGGTCCCGCCGCTCCATGCGGGATGGCTCCCGCCTGCGGGACGTCGTTGCAGGACGAAGGCGAGCGGGACGGTCCGCGGACACGGACCCGGATCGCCCGCGATCAACATACGAGGCGGTGACCCGGCAGATGGTCAGGTCGCTGCGTGGAGAGGTACGGGATGTGAAGCACCGGATCAATCAACTCATCATGCTGATCATCGCGGCGGTGCTGATCGAGGTACTGATGCGGCTGATCGGTGTGGGTCTTTAGCGTAGCCCGCCAGTGAAATGCCCCGTTTGAGCCGCGTGGTCCAGCAGAAACGGAGGAACAAACGTGAACGAGGAGTACAACCGAACGCACATGGACGAGATGCCCGAGGATGGGAACGCGGAGGTGCAGACCGAGCCGGCCACAACTCCGGAAGGAGAGGTGGACCTTTCCCGGGT
The DNA here is from genome assembly GCA_007123655.1 of Thermomicrobiaceae bacterium. Taxonomy (GTDB): domain Bacteria; phylum Chloroflexota; class Chloroflexia; order Thermomicrobiales; family Thermomicrobiaceae; genus SLMJ01. The sequence goes on along the minus strand of SKKR01000593.1, from coordinate 3,480 downwards.
TCGGGAACTGGTGCTTGCGGCGAACCCGGATGCCGTTCCGGAACTGGTGCGGGGATCGACGTTCGATGAGCTAATGGACTCGGTTGAGCCGGCGCGTCAGGCGTACCAGCGCATCGCTTCGGAAGCCACCCGGGCAGGCTCGACGCCGAAGGTGGCCGCCCATCCCGGTCAGCGAAGCGCGCAATCGGCGGACGTGGAGTCGCTCTCACCGCTGGGGAAGATCAGCGAAGGGCTGAAGCGGTCCTCCAGCGCGTTCCAGTGACACTCTGCGGATGCTGAACAGTCGCGGATGAGTGCCCGGCGCTCGCGGAGACATGCGGGGTTGTCGACCCCCGCGTTGCAGGGGGAAGACACGGGAACTGGAAGGGAAGCATTTCGAAATGGCAGTCACGAAAACCGAAGCGGCAAAGCTGACGCAGGACATGATGCTGCGGGGCGTTATCGAAACGGTTGTTAAAGAAAGCAGCGTGCTCGGGGTGTTGCCGTTCATGCAGGTAGTCGGAAGCGCGCTCACCTACAACCGGGAAGAGACGATGCCGGAAGCATCGTTTTTTCAGCCCGGTGATCAGTGGGACGAAGACGCGCCGACATGGACCACGCACACGCAGGAACTGAAGATCATTGGCGGCGACGCCGACGTTGACAACTTCCTGCAGCAGACCTACGCCGACCCGAACGACCTGGAAGCCGTGGTGCTCGAAAGCCGGGCGAAAGCAGTCGCCCACAAATGGAGCGACAGTTTCTTCAATGGCGATACGAGCCAGGATCCCCGATCGTTCAACGGGCTCCGAGAACTCGTGCCATCGGCGCAGACGATCCAGATCGATACCAACGGTGGTGAGCTATCTCTGGATCGTATGGACGAGTTGATCGACCTGGTGCGGCCGGGACGTCCGGACGCGCTTCTCATGCACAAGCGCACCCGGCGGAAGCTCTCGTCGCTGAGACGCGCATCCGGAAATCTGCTCGAGACCGACGTGGATGCCTTCGGACGCCGGGCGCTCTTCTACGATGGCATTCCCCTGCTGGTCGACGACTTCATCCCGATCGACGAAGAACTCGGGAGCGGTGAGGACCTCTCCAGCATCTACGCGGTCAAACTCGGCAGTGACGGCGTGATCGGAATCGAGAATCAGGGCATCCAGGTCGAGCGGATCGGATCGCTGGAAGCGACCGACGCCACTCGCTGGCGGATCAAGTGGTACGCAGCGATGGCGGTGCTCTCCGATCTCGGGGCGGCCCGGCTGGAAGGGATCGAAGCCGCCTGAGTACCGCTCGCCGCGGTCCGGCAGGACGGGGAACGAATGCAATCGAAAGGCGCGGTCTGGACATGGCGTTGTTGCCAACTTCCGGTGGGTTCGTTCCCGGCAGTCTCGCGGACTGGCTGGATAGCCAGGATGTCGACCGGCAGAACCGCTACCGGACGTTTCTCGATTTCTATGAGGGGCTGCAATGGGACCGGCGCCCGCGGCCGGGCGAAACCCGCCTGACGGCGAACTACGCGCGGGCGCTGGTCCGCAAGGTCGGCAGCTACGTGTTCGCCGAACCGGTGATCCAGCAGGTCCCGGACGATGCGGGCGGATCGCCGCAGCAACGACGACGCGCGGCGGACTGGCTGGACCGGATCGCGTCTGAACAGGATCTGCACACGCTCGACTTCCAGACGCTGCTGGATGCCGCGGTGCTGGGTGACGGCTGCTTCAAGGTGACCTGGGACGCGGACCGCGCCAGACCGGTGGTGTCCCCTGTTGATCCGTCGGGCCTCTGGGCCTGGAGCCAGCCTGGCAACGTGCGGCAGCTCCGGCGGATCGTACAGCGATACAGCCTGCAGCCGGCCGAGGCGGAGGAACTGTTCGATCTGACGCTTGCGAGCGAAGGCCGGATTCGCGTGGTTGAAGACTGGACGGTTGACCGACTGGCGATAGAGCTCAACGGGCAGACGATCAGCGATGAGCCGAACCCGTACGGCCAGATCCCGTACGTCCTCTTCCCGAACCTGGGCAAGCCGCATGAGCTGTGGGGCGAGAGCGATCTGGTCGACCTGATGGATGTCTGCCGGGAGATCAATCGCCGGATGACGGTCATTTCCCGGATTCTGCAGGTTTCCGGCAATCCGATCGTCGTACTGGAGAACGTCACCGGTTCGGACGGCATCCGTGCGGACGAAGGCGCGATCTGGGAGCTTCCGGAAGACTCCCGCGCCTATCTGCTGGACATGCTGCAGGGCGGCGGTGTGCAGGTTCATCTGGATTACGTGCAGTTGCTGTTCCGGACCTTGTTCGATCTAAGTGAGACACCACGGACCAGTTTCGGTGACTCTGGCCGGGTGCTATCCGGCACGGCGCTGGAAGTCGAGATCCAGCCGCTGGTGCAGAAGGTCCAGCGCAAACGACGGATCTGGGACTCGGTGTACCGTCGCCGCAACGCGCTCGTGCTGGATCAGCTGGAGCGGTTCGGCGGGGAAGACCTGGGTGGTGTTCGCCGGACCGAACCGGTCTGGGGGCCGATTCTGCCCAGAGACCGGGAAGCGCAGGTCCGGGCGGAGACGACGCTTGTGTCGCACGGCGTCCGCAGCCGCCGGAGTGCAATGACGACGCTCGGCACGGACGATCCCGAGCAGGAGTGGGCGAAAGTTCTCGAGGAAGCCGGAGCCGATCCGGGTCACGACCAGCGTGTTTCGGATCCACCGGCGGCACTGGAAACGGACGGCGGTCATGACGGTGACACTGACTGACGCACGGGAGCAGGTCCGGCTTCGTCTTGAGGACGACGGCGGGAACGGGGCCTGGACTGACGCCGAAATCGACACCGGGCTGGCCCGGGCGCTCGACGAGTACGGTCACCGGTACCCGATGGAACAGCGGGCGGAGATCGTCGTGGACCAGGGAGACACCTCGGTCGATCTCCCGAACGGGGCGCGGAGCGTAGCTCGGGTGATTGACCCGCGAGGCCGGATCATCCCGCCGAACGCGATTCCGCTCCGGGGAACGGCCGGGTCCGAGCAGGGCTGGGAGGTGTGGGGAGATCGGGTGGAATTCACCCGCGCGCTCCCGGAAGGGACGCTCGAGTTATGGTATCGAGGACCTCGAACCTTTCCGGAGGACAGCGCGGACCCCCTTCCGGTTCCACCGGATGACGTCTCTCTGCTGGCGCTTGGCGCGGTGACCTGGTGCCTGGAGCAGCGCTCGGTGGCGGAATGGAAACGCGGAGCGTTGCCGGCGCGATATGAAACAGTACTGCGCCGGGCGCGTGAGGAATATCAGGCTGCCTGGCGAGCCCGCGCCCGACAGGTCCGAACGGGACGAATGGTCGGAACGGGAACCTGATGTCGGTCACCGCTGGAATTCGAAAGGCGCTTTCGACCCCTTCCCGATTCTCTCAGACGTTTCTGCCGGATGTTCGCATGCGCAGCTACCAGTCTTAAGTAGCCGACGCCGTGGGAGCTAGCGTGACCGCTCGTTCCGGCGAACGAGCGGAAGT
>SKKR01000544.1 GCA_007123655.1 Thermomicrobiaceae bacterium | reverse complement strand
CGGCGAGATCGGCCATCAAGCTACCATCAGCGCCAGTCGTCCACAACGAAATCCATTTCCGGGGAAAGCGCGCGGATGACGTAATGCGAGAGCTCGAGGAGTACCTCGACGATGCCGCGCAGGCGTCGCTCCCATGGGTGCGGATCGTTCACGGGAAAGGAACCGGTACCCTGCGAGGGGTGGTTCACGATATCCTTAAGACTCATCCGGCGGTCGCACGCTATCACGTCGCAGACATCGAAGAAGGCGGCGATGGAGTCACGTACGCGTATTTCAAGGATTGATTGATTGATGGAAGAGCTTCACCACACGAACGAGGCGATCGTCGCTGCCGCCGAAGCACCAAACGAGATCATCGCCGGCCTCTGGGCCAGTGTCCTGCGTGACGAAGGAATCCAGGTGATGGTGAAATCGCAGGGACCGGGGATGGCGTACTTCTCGTCCCTTGGTAACCAGCACCTGATCTATGTGCTCGAATCTGACCTGGACAGGGCGAAAGAGATCATCAGCGAGCTCGAGGAGGCTGATGAAGAGGAGTTCTCGTCTTAGGCGGTAGCTCAGTAGCCGGGATTGGATCGTAAACTGGTCGCCGGTGATCCTTCGACAGCCTCAGGAATGGTGCTCCGCAGTGGCCCGTTCCCCTGCACTGTTCGATCGATCAGGCAAAGACAGAACCATACCGCTCGACGGTGCCGAGATCAGGTTCAGCTCGCGGCGTCGAGCACCGTCGCTCCGGCATCCTCGACGGCCGCGATCACGATTTTCGCGGCGCTGAGGGAGTCAGCCTCCACGAACCCCATTGCCAGGCGAACCTGATTCGGCGTGACGTGTACTCCGCTGCCCAGTTCACGCCTCAGGTCCGCCTGGTTCAATCGTCCACCGAGCACCGGTCGAATGTACATTTCACCGTCTCGTTCAACGACGGAGGTAACCCCGAGGGTGCTTGCGCGAACTCGAAGTCGGGTGAGTTCAAACAGTGTCTGGACGGAGTCGGGCAACGGACCGAACCGGTCGAGGAGTTCCGCCTGCAAATCGCGGAGCTGGCCATACGACTGCGCGGACGCGATTCGCTGGTAGAGTTCGATTCGCATCTCCTCTTCTCCGGCGTAATCCGATGGAATGACCGCGGCGACCGGGAGATCCACCGAAACCGCTTCCGCTTCCTCGATCGGGTGCCCCTGCTTGATCTCTTCCACTGCTGTCGCCAGCATTCGCGTGTAGAGATCGAACCCGACAGCGGCGATGTGGCCGCTCTGCTCCGCGCCAAGAACGTTTCCGGCTCCTCGTATCTCGAGATCACGCAATGCGATCTGGAACCCGGCGCCAAGCTCGGTCGCTTCCTGGATCGCTTCGAGGCGAGCCTGTGCTTCTTTTGACAGTGGGCGGTCCCCCGGGTAGACGAGATAGGCGTACGCGCGCTGGTGGCTGCGGCCGATTCTCCCGCGAAGCTGATACAGCTGGGTAAGGCCGAAATTCTGCGCCTGGTCAATGATGATCGTGTTCGTGTTCGGGATATCGACACCTGATTCGATGATCGTTGTGCAGACCAGCACATCGAACTCGTGCTGGACGAACGAGAGCATGACTGCTTCCAGTTCGTCTTCCGCCATTTGCCCGTGACCAACGCCGATCCGCGCCTCCGGGACCAGTTCCGCGACCCGGGCGGCGGTCTGGTGAATGCTGTGTACGCGATTGTGGACGAAGTAAACCTGGCCGCCTCGTCCGATCTCGCGCAATATGGCCTCTCGAATCAGGTGTTCTGAGGTTGGGCTGACGAAGGTTCTGATCGGGATCCGGTCCTGCGGTGGCGTGTTGATCACGGACAGATCCCGGATTCCGGAAAGCGCCATGTGCAGAGTTCTGGGTATCGGCGTCGCGGTCATCGTCAAAACGTCCACGTTCGCCCGGAGCCGCTTGAGTTGTTCCTTATGCGCCACGCCGAATCGCTGCTCTTCGTCAATGACCACCAGACCCAGGTTGCTGAAATTGACGTCTTTCTGGAGCAATCGGTGTGTTCCGATCAGGACATCTACGTTCCCAGTGCCTGCCCGTTCCAGTATTCCGCGCTGCTCCGCCTTACTGCGGAGGCGGGATAGCATGCTGACTTCAACGGGGAACGCGGCGAGTCGCTCTCGGAACGTGTAGTAGTGCTGGAGCGCAAGGATCGTCGTGGGAACCAGGATTGCCACCTGGTACCCGGAGTTGACTGCCTTGAACGCAGCTCGCAGCGCGACCTCCGTTTTGCCGTAGCCAACATCGCCACATACCAGCCGGTCCATTGGCTGCTGCGTCTCCATGTCCGCCTTGACCGAGCCGATGGCGGTAAGCTGGTCGGGCGTCTCGTCAAATGGAAACGACTCCTCGAGTTCGACATCCCAGGACGTATCCGGCGGAAAGGCGACCCCTTCGTTCGCCTCACGAGCGGCGTACAACTGCAGCAGTTCGAACGCGAGTTCCCGGACTGACTGGCGGACTCGATGCTTCGCTCGGCTCCACTCCGGCGATCCGAGTCGTGTCAGGGTCGGTTCGATCCCGCCGCTCTCATACCGGGTGATCCGGTCGATCTGATCGACCGGCAGATAGATGCGGTCATTTCCCGCGTATTGCAGGATCAGATACTCCCGGTCGGCGCCGGTTGAGGCCAGTGTGGTGAGCCCGTCATACCTCGCGATCCCGTGTTCGACGTGGACGACGAACATCCCGGGGCTCAGGGATTCCAGAAGACCGGGCTGGAACTGACGGCGTCGAGGTCGCATCCGGACTTGCCGGCGATACCCGAACAGTTCCCGGTCAGTAATGAGCACAAGCCCGGCCTCTGGGTGTACCCATCCTGGCTGGAGTGGAGAATGCAGGAGTTCCAGCGTCCCGTGTCCGGCCGGCTCAACCGCAGGTGCTTGAGTCGGGGCCAGGTCATGCTCCGCAAGCAGCTCGCGGACACGCTCGCTCTGCTCGGTTGCGATATGCACGGTCCAGTTGTTACGCAGCCATTCTCGAACGGAATGAATCCAGGATTCGGTCTGGCCCGAATAGGTCAATGAAATCGAGTCAAACCCGAGACCGGCCAATTCCGGTGAGCCGTCGGAAACTCCGCCGTAATCCGGTTCGTCTGGACTTCCGAAATAGACCACCCGGCGCCGGTCCAGGGCGGCAATGGCAGAGTCACTGGAGAAATACGGGTTCGGCATACCGAACGGGAGTTCTCCCGTCTCTTCAAGGCTTTCCCGGAGTTCCTCTGCCTGTGCCTCGTATTGCTGGAGAGCAAGCCGGACGGCGCCAGGCTCAATGACTACGACGAGATGGCGGACTGGCAGATGATCAAGCAGCGAACTCGGAGAGGGAAGCAACAGCGGACTGAAGACATCCAGCGCGACGGATGGGTCCGCGTTTGCAACTGACTGGATAACCCGTTCCCACTCGCCCAGCACTTCCTCTCGCAGTGTCGACTGGTCCAGGCCTCGCAATGTCTCGACGGCTCGTTCCCGGTCGACCAGCGCGTGTTCTAGCGGTGGACGGATGACGGCCCGAGTGACCCGCTGTGTGGAACGCTGGGACTCGGCATCGAATCGCCGGAGCGAATCGATCTCATCTCCGAACAGGTCGATCCGCACCGCAGTCTGCTCGGACGGAGGAAAGACGTCGATGATACCGCCGCGCCGCGAGATTTGGCCGGGTTCGCGCGCGATCTTGACCATCTGATACCCGAGTTGAAGGAGCTGGCGAATGAACCGCTCCACGTCAAGGCGTTCGCCGACGCGCAGAACCACAGTCTGGTTACTGAGTTCCCCGGGCGAACTGAGCATCTGCGTCAGCGCTCTCGCGGCAACGACCGTTACTCCTGGCTTCCGCTCGTGCAGTGACTCGAGGATCTCAACGCGGCGCGCGGACGCTTCCCGATCGATCGGCACCAGTTCGTATGGCAGTGCGTCACCGATCGGCCAGAGTCTGATCGCGTCGTCGCGCACCAGGTATTCGCTGAGGCTACCGGTTACCTGTTCGGCTACATCCTGGCGCGAGGCCACGACGATGATCGGGATACGCGACTGCTGCGCGAGGGACGCAATGGTGGCCAGTCTCGGAGCGCCGCCGAGGCCCGTAACAGAGAGATGCTGGCCGATACGCAGACGCGACACCGATTTCTGCAACGCCGCGACCTGCGGTGTCTCCGCGAGCCGGTTGATCAAATCGTTCAACGACACGGACCTATGTACCTCCTGGTGGTCGAACACGCCGAAACCGGGCAGATCGGGAGAAACCTGCCCTCGTCAACTCGGAACAGCCAATTATAGCCGGGAACCGGAAGAATTCCACTTGGCGTGCGAATTCGAGATTGGTTCGATGTTCACAGATCTGCTAGCCTGCGATAGAGTTGGGCGGAATCCTGGACAGTCTAACGAAATGGAGTGAGCGATGAACTCACGCCGCTCGCGAATCATCGTCGCCGCAGTGATCTTTGCGGCTGTTCTCGGGTTTGTGTTTACGATCACGCGCGGCGATCGCTCGCGAGATCTGGTGTTGAGTATTCAGCCGGCAGACCCGTCGAACGAGGTCACGGTCTACGTTGGCGGGGCCGTAGAAGAGCCCGGACTCTACAGCCTGGCGAGAGGGTCGAGAGTGGCCGAGCTAATTGACCTGGCCGGGTTGCTCGAATCCGCGGACACGAGCGGTCTGGAGCTCGCCGCAATCCTCGAAGATGAGCAGTCAATTCTGGTCCCTGAAATCGCGCAGCAGAGGTCCGACGATGTGAGCTCCGCCGGGGAACCCGGGACTCAATCTGGCGCGTCGGTCAACGTGAACCAGGCGAGCCTCGACGAGCTCGAACTCCTGCCGGGTATCGGTCCCGCGCTCGCTCAGCGCATCATCGAACGGCGCGAATCGGTCGGTCCCTTCGGGTCACTGGATGAACTGACGGAAATCGCCGGCATTTCGGATCGAATGGTAGACGACCTCCGGGATCTGGCCACCGTAGAGTCCTGATGCCGCTCCCCCTCGGTTTCGCGCTGTCGGCGGCCTTCATTGTGGGGGTCGCCGCCGCGGCAAGTGGTCTGTTTCTCCCGCTCCTTGTGTTCATGGGAGCCGCGTTCCTCGGTGCCTGGGCATGGAATGGCGGGAGAGCCACCGTCATTCTGGGCGCCGCAGTCCTCCTTGCGGTTACGCTAGGCTATGCTCGCGTCGCTGAGGATGATGGCTTCCCGCCGGCGCCGGCCGAGCTCGAAACGGCCAGGTCGTTCAGCGGCCGGGTTCTCGATGTCCCGAGACACTTTCCCGACGCATCGTACGCTCGAGTGAAACTGTCCGATCCTGTCGACGCGCTTGTCTGGACGACGTTCCCTCCCTTCCCTGCTGTTCAGCAAGGTGATCAGGTGAACATCAGCGGGTCGTTTCGCTCGCATGAGGACTCGCATCCCCGAGGGTTTGCATCACAAAGGGGAACCACGGGGCGGCTCAACGCCCGCACAGTTCAGATAACTGGAAATCAGGCGTCGAACGCGCAGCGCGCCCGATCGTTTCTTGCCGGTGAGATCAAGTCGCGCATGCAGCAGCGGATCCCGGAACCCGCCGGCGCATTCGCCACCGGCGTTCTTCTGGGCGACGATGGCGCGATGACGTCCGCGACGAGGCACTCGTTCCGGGTCGGCGGAATGACGCACATGACCGCGGTCAGCGGCGTTCATGTGGGCATCATCGCGGCGGCGATTCTGCTCCTGAGCCGGGTTGGCCTGGTCCATCGCTGGGTCCTGCTGGTCGGGGCAATTCCGTTGATCTGGAGCTTCGCCTATCTCGTGGGTATGCGGCCGTCTGTCGTTCGCGCCAGCCTGATGCTGACGTTGCTTCTGGTCGCGCAATTGCTCGGCCGGCCGCGGGACACCCTCAACGCTGTCGGGCTGGCCGCCGCACTGATGATCCTGTTCGACCCGGCCATTCGCTACGATATTGGATTCCAACTCTCGGTCGCCGCAACAATCGGGATCGCGGTCTCCGTACTTCTGATCGGGAGCCGGAGCCACTGGCACCTGGTCTGGGCCGTACCGGTGGCGGCCCAGGTCTCCACCGAACCGCTCATCCTGTACAACTTCGGGTATTACTCGCTTGTCTCGCCGCTCGCCAACATCGTCGCGATACCGTTCCTGGCGATTACCATGGCGATGAGCATACTAACGGTGCTCGGTTCACTGGTCAGCGACCTCCTTGCGGACGCCCTTGCGCTCGGAACCTGGGTGCCTTCGTATGCCATCGTCCTGATCGCGGACATGGCGGCGTCCGTCCCGTATCTCTCGGGAGACGTCACTTCTCTGTCTCTGCGAGGCGTCTGGATCGCCTACGCGGTGATCGTCGGCGTAGCCGCGGTATTTTACGTGCTGACCAGACCCTCTGAGAAAGAAGCTGATGTTGACGTTTCGCTCCTGTATCGGGTTTGACAGGAGCCGGCCATTCAAGTAGGATTCTGCGGTGCTGAACGCTGAATCGGTCGCTCCTGACCCGCGGTCAGCCTCGTCGCGCCCCCATAGTCTAGAGGCCTAGGACGCCACCCTTTCAAGGTGGAGATCGCGGGTTCGAATCCCGCTGGGGGTACCAGCAAGAGACTGAATGTCATCCTGTCAGAACCCGCGCCGGTATTCGTGCCGGCGTCGTTGCTTTCCTGTGCTAGAGCATGGTTCAAGACCAGTAATCGTGTTGACCGGGCCGGCGTGATCCTTCGCTCGCTTCTATCCGACAATTCACAAGTGTGTGAAAATGGTCCGGCGAGACCCATCACATTGCCCCAAGCGCCGTGCGTTGACGGGCGTTTCAAAGGAGGCGCAATCCGTGAAGACGAATCTCCTGTATGTCGGGACCTATACCGGCTCGGGATCTTCTCGAGGGATCCAGCTGTTTCAACGGGACCCCGAAAGTGGAGCCCTTCGCCACCTGGCCGAGTTTGAAGCAGAAGAGCCATCCTGGATCACGTTCGATCCGCGCCGGTCCTGTCTCTATTGCGTGAACGAACTTCTCGAGATCGACGGGAGACCTGGCGGCGGCGTCTCGTCTTACAGAATCGACCAGGAAACCGGTGCACTGACCTTTCTGAATCAGCAACTGACACTCGGTGGGGCCCCGTGTCACCTGTGCACTGATTCAGCCGCGGAGTTTCTGTTTGTGGCAAATCATGAGTCCGGCAATGTCTCGATGCTTCCAATCAATCCGGACGGCAGCCTGCAGGCGGCATGTGATGTCCGACAGCACCAGGGTTCAGGACCAGGGCCCACGCAAACGAGCCCGCATGCGCACTGCACGGTCATGGAGCCGGGTGGGCACAGGCTGATGGTCGTAGACAAGGGCATTGACAAAGTAATGATTTACCGGGTGAATGCTGCCTCGCGGTCACTCGTGTCGGCCGATCCGCCGTTTTCCGAGGTACATAGCGGTGCCGCGCCCAGGCATATCGCGTTTCATCCCGGTGGCCAGTTCGCGTTCGTGAACGGTGAAGCGGACATGACGCTCACCGCGTTTCGGTATGACGGGAGTGGCACACTGGAGCAGATCCACTATGTGTCGACGCTTCCGGACGATGCTGACCGGGAGGGCGTCTCGACCGCGGGACTCGAGGTACATCCGCACGGTCGCTTCGCGTACGTATCAAATCGGGGACATGACTCAATTGCGATCTTTGCGATCGACCAGACAACCGGAGAGCTGACCCCGCTTGGTCACGAGTCAAGCGGCGGGCAGACTCCGCGCGCGTTCGGGATCGCCCCCGAAGGGAAGTTCATGTACGTGGGTAATCAGAACAGTGACACGATCGAGATCTTCCGCATCGATGCCGAGTCAGGATTGCTGGAACACACCGAGCATTCAACACCCTGCGGAGCGCCCGTCGCGTTTCTCTTTACCTGACGCGTGCTCACGTCACGCACCGTTCTGATGAGCCAGCACTGACCGAGTGTCGGCGACCAGCACGAACTTCCGCCTCGACACCTGCTTCAATTGGGATATGAAACAACCGACACCGAGCGATAAAGGAGGGGTGTCAGAAACCGATGACCGAGTTCACGTATGCGGGGCACGCACAGGACATCCGCTTCGGAGCAGGGGCGAGTCACCGGCTCGGCGAGCTGTTCCAGCAATATGGATGGGAACGCGCCCTCGTCTGTTCCAGCGGGTACCATCGCCGGAGCGGCAGCCTCCAGCGCGTTGAAGAGGCATTGGGAGGTGGTATCGCGATCACGTTCGATGCCGTCAAACCTCACGTTCAGGCTGAACAGGTGCAGGATGTCCACGACCAGGCTGCCCAGCGTGAAGTTGACGTAATCGTTGGGCTCGGCGGCGGCAGCGTGATCGGCATGGCGAAAGCGGTGAGTGATCGGCTCCATCAACATCGGACGTCGCGCCTTGCCAGGGACGCGAACCCGCTTGAGCCGGCCGTCGTGCCGACTGTCGTCATCCCGACCACGTACGCCGGATCCGAGATGACGTCGGTCTATGGCGTTACCGGTCTCGTAAACGGGACCCGGAAGAAAGTGACCGTGAGCGGACGTAACATCGTTCCGCGGGTCGTCATCTACGACCCGGAGCTAACGCTCGGCATGCCATGGTCTCTGACTGGAACCTCCGCGATGAACGCGCTCGCGCACTGTTTTGAGGCTTTGTACTCTGTCAAGCGGGACCCACTCTCCACCGCAGCCGCGTTGCGGGGCATTCAAGTGATCGGGAAGTCCCTCCCTGCGACTTACGCCGAGGGTGACGATCTCGCTGCCAGAAGCGGCCTGCTGGAGGGAGCGTTCCTGGCTGGAAGCGCCCTGGCGCAGGTCCAGATGGCCATACATCACGGCGTCTGTCACGTGCTCGGGGGTAGCGCGGGTGTACCGCACGGAGTCGCGAATGCGATCGTCCTGCCTCACGCCCTGCGTTTCAATCGGGAGGCGGCCCGAGGGGAACTGGCAGAGGCCGCAGTCGCGCTCGATCTGGCCAGGCGATCGGACGACGAGCAGTCCGCCGCCGACCGGGTGATCGAGTGGGTGGATCAGCTAAGCCTGGATCTGGAGCTTCCTCGCCGGCTACGGGATTACGGAGTGACGGAAGACCAGATTCCGGAACTCGCCGGTATTGCCATGCAGGGTGGGCCCGTCAGGACGAATCCTCGGGAGGTCGGGTCCAGTGAGGAGATGGAAGCGTTCCTGCGGGGGATGCTCTGAACGATCTCGACGAGTGATCCCGTCAGGCTAACATGATGTGAAGGAGCCACTGCTTGACTTCCGAACACGCCCGGAGCGATGACATTCACGCAGGCCAACCCGTCTTGACGAACGGCAGTTCCCTGGAAGATGCGTCCGCGGTCACGATCCTGGTGCACGGCCGTGGAGCGACCGCGCGCGATATTCTGGCGCTGACTCAGTCGCTCAACGCGCCAGGAATGACGTTTCTTGCACCTCAGGCGGGAAACAATACCTGGTATCCCTACAGCTTCCTTGAACCGATCGAGAAGAACGAACCCCATCTGACGAGCGCACTGAATCGATTAGGTGATCTCCTCAATGGTGTGGAGGAATCGGGTATCCCGGCG
>SKKR01000373.1 GCA_007123655.1 Thermomicrobiaceae bacterium | reverse complement strand
GGGAGACGGCGCCTGGCAATCGCCCACCTCTCGCAAGCCATCGAGCTCGACGCCCGTTACCGCGACGCCATCGATAGCGAACGGGACTTCGACCCGATCCGCTCCGATCCCGAGTTCCAGCCGGCCCCCGGACAGGTGGTCAATGGTGGCCGCCTCCTTCGCCAGCATGACCGGGTGCCGGAAGTCGTTGTCCAGGACGAGCGTGCCGATCCGGAGCGTGCTCGTCACCGACGCTGCGGCCATGAGCGCCGGCAACGGGGCGAACTGTGCGCCGAAGAAATCCGGGACCAGGTGATCCCGGATCAGGAACGTATCGAATCCCCTCGCTTCGATGTCTCGAACGTGTTGCAGCCAGTCGCCGGCTGGCAACGGTCTCTCGTTGATGACGCCGAACCTGAACGGGCGAGGGCCTGTCACGTGTACCTCCTGGTGATGCGGGCAGTCAACCTGAGGGTTTGTTGAGAGGTAGAAACCGCGGGCGGGGAGCCTGTGATGTGAGGCTTCCGGTGTGTTCGACTGAACTACCCCAGCCAGCCCTTGCGCTCGGCGAGACGCGCCGCTTCAACTCGGTTGCGGGCGCCGAGCTTCTGGATCGCGATCGACAGGTGGTTACGGACCGTTCCATCAGACAGGAAGAGACGATCCGCGATATCGGCGATCGAGGAACCATCCAGGGCGGCGGTGAGCGCCTCTCGCTCCCTGGAGGTAAGCGGGTTGTCCCCGTCGCTGATCGCCATGGCGGCGAAATGGGGGTCGACGACGTGTTCTCCGCGCATTACCCGCCGGATCGAGACGGCAAGCTCCGGCGCCGGCGCGTCTTTCAGCACGAACCCGCGAGCACCGGCAGCCAGCGCGCGCTTGAGATAGCCGGACCGGCCGAACGTTGTGAGCATCATCACGCGACAGTCCGGGGCGGCCGTCCTCAACGCTGCCGCGGCGTCCAGGCCATCCATTCCCGGGAGTTCGATGTCCAGCAGTGCGATGTCCGGCTGTGCCTGAAGCACGGTCGGGACGATCTCGTCACCGCGTTCGACTTGCGCGACGACGGTCAGGTCCGGTTCCAGGTTCAGGAGTGCGGCCAGTGCGCCCCGGACCATCGCCTGGTCCTCCGCGATCAGGACGGTGGTGATCTCGCTGTTCATGCCGTGCTACCTGCCGGCGCTTCCAGCACGAGCCGGAATCCCCCGTCCGGACTGGATCCGGCCGAGAGCCATCCTCCGGCGTCTGCGATTCGTTCGGAGAGGCCGCGAAGCCCGGTCCCGGTCGACCACGTCAGGTCTGCCGGGTTCGGGCCACTCCCGTTGTCAGTCAATTCGAGTCGCGCCGTTCCGTTTTCCCGGACGATGCTGATCGTGCAACTGGTGGCATCACTGTGACGGACGACGTTTGTGACGCCCTCTCGCACGCCCCAGGCGAGCACCTGTTCAACGGCTGGCGGCAACTTCTCCGTTTCGTCCCTCACGTGGCAGGTCACTCCCGCGGCTTCGAGCAACGTTCGAGCGCCGGCGAGTTCCCTGGACAGGGACGGCTGCCGGTACCCGGTGACCACCGAGCGAACCTGTGCGAGCGATTCTCTGGCCACCTGTTCGACATCCCGGAACTCGCGTGCGGCACGTCCCGCATCCTGGTCGATTACGCGGTGTCCGAGTTCGCTCTTGAGCACGATGGTCGAAAGGCTCTGCCCCAGCGAGTCGTGAAGGTCACGTGCGAAGCGCAGGCGCTCTTCAGCGACAGCCAGTCGCGCGGCATCGTTGCGCGAGGCTTCCAGTTCGATATTCGTTATCGTCAGGACACGGATGATAACCGCGCCGAGCGACAGGACGGCCAGCGAGAGCAGAATCGGCTGGAACCCGCCCTCGAAGTACCAGTTGTGCGCCATGGACAGTGCGGTGAGGCCGAAGATCAGGATCTTTGCCTGTACCAGTGGCAATGCCAGACCCGCGGCGACCATGGCGTAGGCAAACAGCCACCAGAGCTGATAGTCAAGCAACGGAATGAGCGCGTGGTTCAGCAGCAGCATCCCCAGAATGAGGAGCAGGCGCCGGTTAATGGTCGAGGCGCTGAGTCCGGACGGAGCCAGGTCTTCGGCGGTCAGGGCGTGTCGCAACGTGGTCCAGAGGAAGAGCCCGACAATAGCGGCCAGGCCCGCGATGCCGAGCGCCAGAAGCGGCAGACCGGGGAAATCGATAATCAGCCTGCCCGCGATGAACACGCTGAAGACGAGGCAACCGAACACGAAAACGTACCACATCCGCGGGAGATCCACCGTTTCTCCGATGGACCCGGGTAGCAGTTGTGTGCGCCGATCTTGCTGTTCGGTTGCCATCGATCCTTCCTCGCCCCGGTCAATCGCGCCAGATCATACCAATCATACGATTACTGATCCATGACGTCATATGTCGATTCGTTATGCTATTACATCGCGTTTCTTCAGCAGCACTGCCGCGACGAGCAGCAGCACCACCGCCCAGCTTGCGAGAACAAGCAGCCCGACGCCCGGC
>SKKR01000213.1 GCA_007123655.1 Thermomicrobiaceae bacterium | reverse complement strand
GCAAAAGGTCCAGCTGTTGTGGACTGACCGGGAGATCGTCCCGGTTCCAGCCCATTGCCGTCGAGTTGATCAGGAGCGACGCCGAGGCAAGCACCTGTTCGAGCGGGTCCCCGAGCGATATCACGTCGATCGACGCACCGAGGTCATCCCGCAGTTTCTCCGCGCGCGCTTTCGTTCGGTTCGCGATCGTAATCCGCCGGCACCCCGCTTCGAGCAGCGCCACCACCACACCTCTTGCCGCGCCACCGGCCCCGAGAACGACCACATGTGCTTCGGAAAATGGGAACGACCACTCCATCAGCGGGGCGAGAAAGCCGGGGATGTCCGTGTTTTCGCCGATCAGACGTCCGTACCGATTGATGATCGTGTTGAGCGCTCCGGCCCGTTTCGCACGCGCCCCGAGTTCGTCAACGAGGGCACACGCGGCCTCCTTGTGCGGGACCGTCACGTTAGCCCCGATCGCGTCCGGCTCGCGGAGTGATTCCACAACGCGGGGGAGTTCGTTCTCCTCGGTCAGCCAGCGCTCGTAGGTCGCGGCGATACCGGCCGCGTCGAACGCAATCTGCTGAAAGACCGGGGAGAGACTGTGGGCAACCGGATTGCCGATAACGCCGACACGATAGCGGGTCATAGCGTCCGCCCTCGATAGAAACGGAACGTCACGCCTGAGATCATCTACTGCCCCGCACGAGCCCGCTCGATGTTCTCCTGGTGCTCATCGTAGGTTTCGGCGAATCGGTGAGCACCGGAACCGTCTCCCGTGGCCACGAAGTAGAGATAGTCAGTGTTCTCCGGATCGAATGCGGCTTCGATCGACGCCAGGCTGGGGTTACAGATCGGCCACGGCGGGATGCCCGGCCGTTGATAGGTGTTGTGCGGGGACATCCGGTTGATGTCTTCCTGCCCAATCTGCGGCCACCAGTTCCCGGGCTCACCGACCACGTATTGCACCGTCGGGTCCGCCTGAAGCGGCATCGTCTGGTCCAGCCGGTTATAGAAGACCGAGGCGATCGTTGGTCGTTCGTCGGCGATGACGGCTTCGCGCTCGATGATAGACGCGACCGTGATGATGTTGTGCAGGTGATAGCCGCGCTCGTCGGCGAGTTCCCGTAGTTCCGGCGTCACGCGGGCATCGAATGTGTCGAGCAGCGTCTCGACAATCTCTTCTGGTGTTGCGTCGGCGCGGAACTCATAGGTGTCGGGGAACAAGTACCCTTCGAGTTCGGCATCCGCGGGTCGCGTGGCGAGGAAATCGTAATCCCACTGCTTCTCGGTGACGGCATTCATGAACTCGTCAGCGGTATCGATAAGACCGACGTCCACGAGGTGCTCGGCGTACTGTTCGGTGCGCCAGCCCTCCTGGAAGCGCACATTGACGGTACCGACCCGGCCGGACGTCGTCATCTCATCGATGATCTCGCTGACGGCCATTCCGGGATGCAGTTGATATTGCCCGGCCTGCAATTGCGTGTCCGCGCTCCCGAGGCGCATGCGTAGCTCAAAGTACCAACCTGCCCGGATCAGTCCGTGTTCCTCGAGCCGATCCGCCACGTTCTCGACCGGTTCATCCGGATGAACGATGAACTCGACCGGCTCGGAGTCCCGCTCAGAGGAGGCCTGATCAAGATAGTGGGACAATGCGCGCTGGCTGGTGAAGACGATCGCTACCGCGAGCACCAGAATCGCGGATACCTTGAGGGTCTGGATCATGAAGCGCAGCACGTTAAACTCCTCCAGAGGCTCACCAACCGGTGAGCGGACACACGTGGAAATGATACTAATTGATGACAATGCAGGACTACGGGCAACATCCAGCGGTCATCGCCGTCCTCGGCGCAACGGCGACCGGCAAGACGGAAACGGCGATCCGGCTGGCGGAGCGGTTCGACGGCGAGGTGGTTTCCGTCGACTCCCGCTATCTCTACCGCGGGCTGGACATCGGCACCGCGAAGCCGTCTCCGGAGGAGCAGGGGAGAGCCCGTCACCATCTGATCGATATCCTCGATCCACGCGAGGATTACTCGCTCGCCCTCTTCCAGCGGGACGCGTTTGCCGCGGTGGAAGCTATTCTCTCGAGGAATCGACTGCCGATCCTGGCCGGCGGATCACCAATGTACGTTCGGGCGGTTCTTGAGGGATGGACGATCCCGGAAGCACCTCCTGACCCGGCGTTCCGGCGCGAAATGCAGCAAATCGTCGACGAGCGCGGACCACAGGAACTGCACGAACGACTCCGCACGATCGATCCGGTCGTCGCGGACCGCACGCCGCCGGAAAACACGCGTCGGGTGATCAGAGCGCTGGAGATCCACCACCTGACGGGCCGGTCGATGAGTGAACTGGAAGGAAAAGAACCCCCTCCGTGGGATGTGCTGAAGATCGGACTGCACATTGATCGAGCGACGCTTTTCGAGCGGATCGACCGGCGTGTCGAGACGATGCTGGATGCAGGGCTGGTTGACGAGGTCAGCACGCTACTCGAATCCGGGATTCCGGCGGATT
>SKKR01000335.1 GCA_007123655.1 Thermomicrobiaceae bacterium | reverse complement strand
CGAAACTGGTGGCGCCCTGGAGCGGACGTTCCCCGGCTTCGAGGAGCGAACGGAACAGATTGCCATGATGAAGGCGGTCGCCCGCGCCTTCAACGAGGGCGATCAGCTCCTGGTGGAAGCCGGGACTGGTACCGGCAAGTCGCTGGCCTATCTCCTGCCCGCGGTGATCCACGCGGTTCGGACCGGTGAGCCAGTGGTCGTATCCACGGACACGATCGCGCTTCAGGATCAGCTCTATCGCAAGGATCTGCCGGACCTGAAGCGTGCGCTGAAGGGGATCGCGGAGCGCGAACCTGATGTGGCGGATATTGCGGAGTTTCTGCCCACCGTACTCAAAGGCAGGAATAACTATCTTTGCCTGCGCAGATGGTTCCTCGCGCAACGAGATCAAATCCAGGACCCCGCAGAAGCGTCGCTGCATTCGAAAGTCCTTACCTGGATCCAGCAGACCCAGACCGGTGACCGGGCGGAATTGCATATGTCTCCGGACGAACAGCCGTACTGGTCCCGGCTCGCCGAGGAAGAAGGCGCCTGCCTGCCCGGGAGATGCGTTTTCCAGCGTCGAAATCAGTGTTTCCTGTTTCGGGCCCGGCACGCGGCAGAGGGCGCCCACGTGATCGTGGTCAACCATTCCCTGCTGTTATCTGACATGCTGGCGGAGAACTCGGTTCTTCCGCCATACCGCCATCTCATCATCGACGAAGCGCACAATCTCGAACAGGAAGCGACCCAGCAGCTCGGGTTCGGACTGAGCCGCGGCAGACTGGCTGATCTCGTTAGCCGGATCGTCGACAGTGCTGACGGGGCGCAGACAGGGGCGCTGGCGAATCTCTTCGGAGAACTAGCCGATTCAGATGAGCCGGAGGTTCGGGAGCTGGCCCGGGACGTTCACCAGACAACGGTGCAATGCAGCCCGCTTGCCGATTCCGCCCGGGCTCAGATTGATGACTTCTTCGAGCGTCTGGGTGAGTTCGTCGACGAGTACCAGGCGGCGGACCGGAGCGGGTACGACCGGCGTCTCCGACTGACCCGCGCCGTCAGGAATGACCCGGGTTGGTCCGAGGTGGAGCTGCGCTGGGAGGAACTATCCCGCAAGCTCGTGGAATTGCTCGATTACGTGGCCAGCGCGCTCGAGAAGCTCGATTCACTCACTGAAGAGCTACCTGCGCAGGACGATCTGGTCACTGAACTGGATCTGATCATCCGGACCGGCAAGGAGATGATCCTGCGGACGCTAACAGCGACCTGTGAGCCGGATCAGAACACGATCTACTGGTTGTCCCGCAACATGAACAGCGGCGAAGTTTCGATCCAGGCTGCGCCGCTTCACGTCGGATCTACGTTGCGGGAGAAGTTGCTCGAGCCGTGTGAAACGGTCGTGATGACCTCGGCGACGATGACGATCGACCAGTCGTTCGATTATATTCGTGAGCGACTGGGCGCCAATGACGCGCGTGAGTTGCAGGTGGCCTCGCCGTTCAACTATCCAGACTCCACGCTGGTTTACATGGCGGAAGATTTGCCGGAACCAGGTCAGCAGGGGCATCAGCGAGACATGAATCGCTCGATCCTGGAGCTCTGCAAGGCGACACGAGGTCGCGCGATGGTGCTGTTCACGTCCCACAACGCGTTGCAGAACGCCTACCGCTCGATCAAGCGTCCACTGGAGAACGAGGGAATACTGGTACTGGGACAGCGGATCGATGGGAATCCCCGCCAGCTCGTCGACCGGCTGAAGAGCCACGAAGCCACGGTGCTGCTTGGCACGAACAGCTTCTGGGAAGGTGTTGACATCGTCGGCGACTCGCTTAGTCTTCTGGTCATAACGAAGTTGCCGTTTTCGGTACCGAGTGACCCGGTGTTCGCGGCGCGCAGCGAGCTGTTCGAGGACTCGTTTATGAGCTACGCCGTGCCCCAGGCTGTTTTGCGATTCAAACAGGGATTCGGGCGTCTGATCAGGAGTTCCACGGACAGTGGTGTCTGTGCCATTCTGGACCGGCGTGTCGTTGCCCGCGGATACGGTTCGCTCTTCGTTGATTCGCTTCCCGAATGCACGGTCCGCCGAGGAGCGGCGGCGGAGCTTCCACAGCTGGCCGCCAAGTGGCTGGAGGCGCGGCAGCATCGTTCGGCGATCGTCAGCGAACAGGCCTTGATGAGTGGTCAGGAGGAGTAGTCGTGTCGAGTTCGATTGATCGCAACCTGGCAATGGAACTGGCCCGCACCACCGAGGCGGCCGCGCTCTCGGCGGCTCGCTGGATGGGCCGGGGCGACAAGATCTCCGCTGACCAGGCCGCCGTCGATGGCATGCGAACGATGTTATCGTCGGTCCAGATGGACGGTGTGATCGTCATCGGCGAAGGCGAAAAGGACGAGGCGCCGATGCTGTACATCGGCGAGACGGTCGGGACCGGTGTCGAACCGAAAGTAGACATTGCCGTCGATCCGGTTGAAGGCACGACACTCCTGGCAAACGGGATGCCGAACTCGATCGCGGTCGTCGCAATGG
>SKKR01000479.1 GCA_007123655.1 Thermomicrobiaceae bacterium | reverse complement strand
GTACACCCGTAACACGTTCGGATGTTCGAACCCGAACATGACGCGGGCTTCGTTGAGGAACCAGGTACGCGCGCGCTCGTCGTCGCTCCAGTTCTCGGCAAGGATCTTGATCGCACAGACCGTGTCGAGATCGGGATCGAAACAGCGATAAACGGTCGCGAAGGCGCCACTCCCGAGTCGTTGCTCGATCCGGTACTTGCCAATTGACTGTTCGTTCATGATTCTCTTGCTCGACGATTCGCCTGAATCCTGGTCCCCCGATCAGACGAGCGCGTTCGTATCATCCCTGTGCCGGCGACTGTCGGCATGTTTCGAATAAGGATGCTAACATACGTCGCGGTTACGGCTCGGTGCGCGACTCGCCACGGAGTGCGGCGGGTTGCTCTGTCGCGTAACTGAAATGGTAAACCACCGTGAAGCATCAGTCAGGTGACCGATGAAGTTCGGCATTAACATCCTGGCGCGTGATTCCAGCGCGGACCTGCGCGAAACCGGGAAGCGCGTTGAAGACGCCGGGTTCGACTCGATCTTTCTGCCGGAGCACACGCACATTCCGATTGACGGGGACGTCCATGCAGGGGGAATGGCCGTACAGGAGCGGATGAAGCGTCTTCCTGACCCCTACATCGCCCTGACGGCGATTGCCGCGGTTACCACGAGCCTCAAGATCGGGACCGGCATTTCTCTGATCGCCCAGCATGATCCGATCGCAATGGCGAAGCGCATCGCCACGCTCGATCAGATCTCGAACGGCAGATTCCTTCTCGGTGTTGGTTCCGGGTGGAATCGGAGTGAAGCAAGAACGCACGGGGTTGATCCGGCATCGCGCTGGCGCGTCATGCGGGAGCATGTGCTTGCCATGAAGGCAATCTGGACCCGGGAAGAAGCCTCATTTGCTGGCTCGCACGTGGCATTCGGACCCATCGCGTCCTGGCCGAAGCCGGCGCAGGAGCCGCACCCGCCGGTCATTGTTGGCGGTGAAGGTCCGGGCGTATTACAGCGAGTGCTCGATTTTGGCGATGCCTGGGGTCCTCACCCGGTTCCAGGCGTTGTTCAGCGCATCGACGAACTTCGCGGACTGGCTCGCGAGGCCGGGAAACCCGAACCACCGGTGACACTGTTCAACGTTCCGGCTGACGAGGGCATGATCGATGCCTACGCCGGGGCCGGTGTCGAACGATGCGTGTTGTACATCTACGACGACGGTCCGGGCACCATCGAGCGTCAACTCGAGGAACACGCGGCGTTCATTCGTCCATTTACCGGGTCGTCGCCAGGTCCGACTTGAGGGTGCGTGCAATATACGCCGCCCAGGCGCGGATTGCGTCCCAGTCGCGGAAGTCACCTTCCGGCGCGCGCGTCACCCCGGTGATCAGGCGTTCACCGAAACCGAGCGTCGCACGGTCAAGCTTTCCGGTGAAGCTCTGATGCTCGTTGGCTCCGGTGCGTTCGATCAGTTCAGACGTGATCGGAGGTTCCCCGGCCGGAAACGGATCCGCTCCGACCGGCCCGCTGCTGAACAGCCAGACCTGCCTGTCTCGCAGTTGCGCTTCGGTCCGATCGATCAGCGTCAGCGCGTCCTTCTGCCACTGTCCGACGTAGATCGAACTTCCCAGAATGACCGCGTCAAACTCGTCAACCGCGTCCACCTCTCCGGCCTCACGCAGTTCCACGGATAAACCCGCGTTTTCCAGGTCTTGCGCGATGATTCGCGCGATCTCCCCGGTGCTTCCATGTTTGCTCGCGAATGCGATCAGGACATTCATCGCGTTCCCTCGTTCCAGTCCCAGGCAACGCAGTGCGCTGGCATGACTACTCCTGGTTCGCCTCTATCCATGCTACGCGCGTGTGCGCAACGGATTCGTAACAAAATCGGGCCTCCCACGCGAAAACCGCGTCAGCCTACGGGTTCGGGCCGGGAACGGACATCGCGATCTCCGGATGCTCCCGATTACCAACAGCTCGCCGCCCTCACGAGGAACGCTCACGGACCAACGACACGAATTGTTGCGGAAAGCCGGGCAGAGGTCTATTCTGACCGCCAGGCTAAGAATCGAGTTCAGAAGGGTATTACTATGGAGCCGAAGAGCCGCTGGGTGATCGACAAGGCGGAAGCAGTCGGCACGGGCGGGATGGTGACCGCAATGCATCCCCTGGCCGCTCAGGCTGGAGCCGACATACTAAGTCGCGGCGGAAGCGCGATTGATGCAGCCATCGCGACCGCCTTCGCGGTAGGCGTAGTGGAACCGTCCAGCAGCGGAGTTGGTGGCATTGCGTTCCTGGCTTACAGCCCCGCGGATGACCCGGGGCGCACGATCTGTCTCGACGGCACGTCGGTGCTGCCGAGAAACATCAGTCCAGACGAGTTCGACGTGCTTCCCGGGAACCAGACGTCTGGGATGTATCGCTGGCCAGCGACCAGGGATGATGCGAACAACACCGGATGGCGAGCGCCGGCGGTTCCCGGGATGCCGGCACTGATGCAGGAGGCGCACCGGCGATACGGTCGACTT
>SKKR01000243.1 GCA_007123655.1 Thermomicrobiaceae bacterium | reverse complement strand
TCTGCGTTGAACCGACTTCGGTTGAGTGAATGCTGCATGTCAGCAGGACGATGGCCCGCCCCCGAGCGATCAAGCGTTCCAGGTCATCGTCCGCTTTGCCGCGAGGATCGACGAGGTTCCGCTGGATCTCCTTCAGCTCCTCGAGATTCTCCAGGTTCTGTGGTGATGAAATGGTGAGGAGAACGAAAGGATGCCCACCACTTGCGGTTCCGATCTGTTCGAACTTGACGCGGTCGCTTCCCCTGGCGACGTCTTGCAGGTAGAGCACAAGATCCGGCCAGCGGACGAGACTGCGATTCGTTCCGGGTTGGAATCCGAACCTTGATCTCGGGTCAGGAACCGTTTCACGTTGCGTGCTGACCATGGGTTCCTCCTCAGGAAGCGGAATTGCTGAAGGTTGATCGCGGGTGGAGCGCCCACCGCTGGCTGTCCTCACCCGGGATCCGGCAACTTCGCTGCCATGTTAGTACAGACCGGCGATTTGCGACGTATCATTGGGGTGAAGAATCACATCTGCCGATCGGGAGGTTCAATGCCACAGCTTCTGGTTCTGGATATAGACGGCACGCTGCTCAACTCCGATGACATCGTTACGCCAGTGGTCAAGCAGGCGATCGAAGACGTTCGCCTGCAGGGGATCGAGGTCGCCCTCGCCACCGGCCGGCGTGTCGGTTCGACCAGAAGAGTCGTTGAAGAGATCGGCGTTCACCTGCCGATTGTTACGTTCAACGGCGCCCTCGTCTGGGATACCCGGTTCGAACGAGCGATCCACGAGCTTCCGTTCAGCAGCTCTGTCCTGGGGCGGGTCATCCAGCTGTGTCAGGATTATCGGGTCGCTCCCGTGCTGCTTCAGGGTCCGGAACAAGGTGAGCGTATCTTCGTTCCGCTGGCGAACGGGATCCACCCTTCGTATCTGGAGTGGTTTCTGGATCCTCGTCGCGAGGAGGTGGACGAGCTAACATACGATGAACTCTCTCAGGTACCGGGCGTTCTGACCGTCGACGTATTCGGACCGGAACTCGCACTTCAGGACATCGGACGGGACATCGCCGAGCTCGAGGCTCAGGTATATGACGTTGGTGAGGTCAGCGTTCAAGCGGACCCGCCAAACTGGGCACTCAACGTGCACATGCCGGGCGCGTCCAAAGCTGCCGGGGTCCAGGTGCTGGCGCGTGCGCTCGGGTGCACACTAGCCGATGTTGTGGCTGTGGGGGACGGAAACAACGATCTGCCGCTGCTGGAGGCCGCGGGAATCGGCGTCGCGATGGGGAACGCGCCGGACGAAGTCAAAGCGCGGGCAGACGCGGTTGTTGTCGGCCATGATGAGGACGGAGTAGCTGAGGCGATCGAGCGCTTCGTTCTCGCCCCTGCCGCCGAGCGTCGGTAATCCACTGAACACAACCCGGATGGTGCGCAGTCGTTGTGACCTGCAAGGGGCGTCTATTCGGTCTGGCCAGGGAAGGAACAGGATTGGGTTTCCGGGCTCGTTCTCGACAACTTCTCACGTCAATGTTGCTGCTATCGCTCGTGGTGATCCTGACCGTGCCGGGAACTGCCGGGAGCGCAGTCTCGTCGCAGTTGAACCCGGATAAGTCCCAGACGATGCTAAACGACGGGCATCACGACGCTCGTGATCTGGCTTCAACGGTCCAACATGACCGCAGCTGGGAGTCGATGTCATCTGATGACCTAAACCCACAGCAGACGGAGATCCCGCCAGACCTCTTCGGGATCGTCGGTCGGGACCCCGCATACGAGTACGCTAGCAATCCGTTTGATCATGCCAATGACGTGAATCGCACGTTCCTGGAGAACAAAGTAGCGGAAATGGCCGAAATGGGCGTCCGCTGGATGCGGTTCGAGTTTCGCGCAGAGCTCGATGAGCCGGAGGGCCCCGGTCGAATTGACTGGGCGAAGCACGACTGGTTCATCAACGACCTGCTTCCGCGTTATGACATTCAGGCGCTCGGCTTGCTGGGCTCCGGCGTGCTTGGAGATCTCGATGACACCTACATGTTTCACCGGATCAACGAAGAGCCGGACAGCCAGGGGAGGAACCATTACTCTGAAACGTTTGTCGATCGAGTTGGACAGGTGGCTGAACGCTACGGATCCAACATTGCCGCCTATGAGATTCTCAATGAGCCGAACAATAACCAGGTCCTGAGCTGGGAAACCGGTGGCGACGTCGAGGAAGTTGATCCGCTGATCTACGGCCGCCTGGTGATCGACAGTTATCACGCGATCAAGGAGGCGAGCCCGGAGAGTCAGGTCGTCGCCGGAACGATGCTCTACCACAACCAGGACGGCGATCATCTCCACCTGGAATGGCTCGAAGAGGTTTACGCCTCAACGCATATCGAGGAATACTACGACGGCGAGGGCCGGTATCCCTGGGACGCGGTATCGATTCATCCCTATTTTCTCAGCGCGGACGGGGTGATCGAGCATATGCATGAGCTGCGAGACCTGCAGTCGTCTCACGGTGACGATCAGCCGGTCTGGATTACCGA
>SKKR01000592.1 GCA_007123655.1 Thermomicrobiaceae bacterium | reverse complement strand
TTTTCGAATCGTTCAGGTGGATCGCGAACAGACGATCGAGCCCGAGAATCTCATCGAACGCGTCCATCGTCGCCGCGTATCCCTCTGAGGTCCGCACCTCGTAGCCGGCCGCGAAGATGTGACAGGTGTCCAGGCAGTATCCAACGCGGGATCTGTCCTCCACCCCTTGGGTGATCCAAGCAAGATGATCGAAGCTCGCCCCCAGATTCGTGCCCTGTCCGGCAGTCGTCTCCAGAAGCGTCAGGACGTCGAGGTTCGGAAGGTTGTCATGGAGCCGGTTGAGTGCCTCGCTGACCCTGGCCAGACCGACTTGCTCGCCCGTCCCCATGTGGGAGCCCGGGTGAGTAACAAGATACCGGATCCCGAGTTGCTGACAACGTTCGAGTTCGATCCGAAACGCGTTGATCGATTTCTCCCACAGGTCGTCATCAGGCGAGGCGAGGTTGATCAGATAGGAATCGTGCGCCACCACCGGCCATATTCCGGTTTCCTGCTCCCGGCGCTTCCACGCTTCGATCGTTTCGTCTTCCAGCGGTTTGGCGTTCCACTGGTTGGAATTTTTCGTGAATATCTGCAGTGAGTCGCAGCCCGCTTTCTCCGCCCGGTCGAACGCTTTGTCAACTCCGCTGGCGATCGACATGTGCGCACCGAACCGCATCGCGTCTCCCTTGCACTCTACTCCCGGTCGATCAGGTCTTCCAGTTGTCCCCGGTTGAATCCGATGACTGCCCGCCGATCCTTAACGACGATCGGGCGGCGCAGCAGTCCCGGGTTTGACGCCATCAGTTCCAGAAGTTCGTCATCGCTGCATTCATGGTCCGCGAGTCCGAGATCCCGATACGCCTTGCTGCGTTTCGACAAGACCTCGGACGGCGAAAGCCCGATCTCATTAAGTAACCCACGGAGTTCCTCCACCGTGAACGGGCTCTTGAAATAGTCCCGGCGCTCGGCCTGTATGCCATGCTCCGCAAGCAACGCCTGCGCGTTTCGGCAACCTGTTCAGGTGGGATGGACATAGATCTTCATCGTCGATCCTCTCGTTAACGGTTCAGGTCCCACGTGCATGAGACGATGGGAGGATACAGCTCCGCGACCATCTTCTACTCGTCCGTATACGGCCAGTCCGGATGCTCGAACGGAGGGTCCGGGTACCGGTAGAATCCCTCGCCCGTCTTGAGACCGAGCTTTCCTTCTCGAACCATCTCAACCAGAAACGCAGGCGGCTCGTCCTTCGGATCCCCGCTCTCCCAGGCATAATGCCGCTCGATGTCCAGCACCACGTCGAGCCCGACTCTGTCCATCATGGCAAACGGTCCTGTCCGCAACCCGGTCGACATGCACCAGAACCGGTCGATGTCCTCCGGCGATCCGTGTCCCTCGGCAACGACCCGCAGGCTTTCCCGTTTCACGGCGCGCCAGATCCGGTTGAACAGGAAACCGGTGCTTTCCCCCTGCACAATGACCGGACGCAGGCCAGCGCGCCGGAGCCAGGTGTACACCGTCCCCAGCAACGCCTCGTCAGTGCAACCGGAGGTCATGACCTCGACCGCCGGACGATTCCAGGGGTGGTTCAGGAAATGGATGTTCATCAGCCGTTCCGGCCGCGTCGTCACGTCCGCGAGAAGCCCACTCCGAAAGGACGAGCTGTTGGTGGCGAGGATCGTATCCCGGTCGACTTCACTTGAGAGATTCGCAAACAGTTCTCGTTTCAGATCCAGGCGTTCCGGGACAGCCTCGAGCACGAGCCAGACATCCCCGAGCTCGCCTTCGAAGGTCGTACGCGGCAAGACCCGGTCGGCCGCGGTACGACCTCCGTCAGACAGCACGCCGGCGTCGGCGAGGTTCGCCCCTGATTCACGGATGTACGCGACCGCCTCCGCGAGGGCTGCTGGTTCCGGGTCCACCAGCTTCACTGTGACTCCGTGAGAGGCAAGTTGAAGCGAAATCTGCCGGCCCATCCATCCCGCGCCGATAATGGCAACCGTGCTTAGGTCGTTCACTCGTGTTCCTTTCGGCGCGTCACCGTCCCGGCTGCGTCATCACCGGCGTTGGCGGGCACAGGGCGGCCCGTCAGATCACCTGAAACTTACGCTTCCCGGACAAGCGGTAGAATCCTGCCCGGGACACGGGTTTTCCGCCCAACATGGTAGCGTGTCCGGTCAATCCTGTCCGTGCCGACGTAGCCAGTTCAGACGAAAGGCGCCCTGCAATGAAGTTGCTCGTCACCGGTGGTACCGGCCAGCTAGGCCGGGCGCTCGCGAGGGTCGGTTCCCGGGATCACGAGATCGTCGCGCTCGGTTCGAGCGACCTGGACGTTACCAGTTTCGACGCGGTTGCCGCGGCCGTCGCCCGGCATGAGCCGGATCTCGTCATCCACGCCGGTGCGATGACGGACGTCGACAGGTGCGAGCACGATCCTCGCTCGGCCTTTCGCGTCAATGGCCTCGGTACGCAGAATGTGTCCGCCATATCTGCCGGCGCGGGCGTTCCGCTCGTTTATCTATCCACCAACTTC
>SKKR01000052.1 GCA_007123655.1 Thermomicrobiaceae bacterium | reverse complement strand
CCGCTTGAAGGTGAACTGACCGTTCACGAGTACGACCTCGTTGGAGAGGCGTCGATCGGACTGACAGCCGGTGAGCTGGTCGCCATGAAGACGCTCCTGTACGGCGTGATGCTGACCTCAGGCAACGATGCTGCCATGACGATTGCTCGAGAACTTGGGTATCTTCCGGGCGACTCTCCCCAGGAGTCGGTGTCCCGGTTCGTCGAGCGGGTGAATGCCACCGCGTACCGGTTGGGCCTGGAAGACACTCACTTGCGCAATCCCCATGGGCTCGATCAGCGCGACCACTATTCAACCGCCAGCGATGTCGCGGCGATAACGATGTACGCACTGAACAATCCCGTGTTCAGGCAAATGATCTCGACTCCATACTACGCAGACCGTGGCCGCGAGTTCTACAACGTCAATGAGTTGCTGGAGGGGTATCCCGGTTTGATCGGCGGGAAGACTGGCGTGACCTCACGCGCCGGATATAGCCTCATGCAGGTGGCGGAGCGGGACGGCAAGACGGTTATCGCGGTGCTACTCGGCAGCGACCGGGAAAGCTGGTATGCCGACGCCCGAAATCTGCTGGATCTCGGGTTCGATGAACTTGCCGCCAACCCGGACGACGAAACCCGCCCTGTGATCGGTATGGCCGGAACCTTGCCGCTCGACGTGCCCGAGGTCGATGGTTCGACGTCAGTGGGTGGGAATCTGCGGGTGGACCGGATAAGCGATCATGAGGCGATCATCCGGCCGGATTCGCCGTTGCATACCGACGACCCGGAATCGTGGCGTTGGCTGATTGCCGCTGTCGTGATGATGGGTGCCGCGTTCGCGTTGGTGTTGAATTTCCAGGCGATAATGGGCATTGGAGCACTTGCGATTGACCGGGGCAGCCGGATCCGCTACTCGTTGCCGGCGCTCCCGTCGATTCCTTCTCCACGCCGGCTGCTGAAGCCGCGTCCACGTCGTGAACGCCGCTCACACAGCCGATCTATGAGCCATGGGTTTCCATTTGCCAACGCGGTCTCAGCCGGCGAAGCGGTTTCCCGAGAGCGGAAGGATCGTGCGCCAATGCAGCAGCGGACCTTCCAGTCGGAGGTAGCGATTACTCCGGGTCGAACCCGTGCCGAACATGCGATACATCTGGCCACGCAGGGCAGGTATCACCGGGCGACCGATGAGTTCCGGGAGGCCCTGTTGCGCGAGCCAGAGCTGGATCTGACCAGAGTGCCGGGGTTCTGGCGGATGCAGCCGATGGGGTACATCGCCGTTGCAAAGGCCTACGCCATGAACGATCGGGCCGGCGAGGCGCGTCGTCTGCTGACGGTCGTACAGCTTGCCTTCAAACAGAACGACGAACTCGTGGGACTGTTTGGCCGGGCGATCAAGGAGTTGGTCGACTAAGTGGACCGCGTCGAGCTCGAGCCGGTTCCGCCGTACTCGTTGAGTCGTACGGTTGGCGCATTCAGTCGATTTCCGAACGAGCTGGTCGACAGAGTCGAGAGAGACACGTATCGCCGCGCGTTTGCTTCCGGTGATGGGGTCGTCCTGTTGGAGGCGAGCCAGCCAGAGGACACCGATCCGAACGGGCCCGTCACGGTAATGGCCCACTCCGTCAGCGGATCGCCAGACGTTGCGGCGGCGATCCAATGTCTATCGCATACGCTCGCCATCTCAGAGGCGATCGAACCTGTCTACCGAGCGGGTAGCTCGAATTCAGCCGTTACATATCTCACCAGGCGGCTTCGTGGACTGCGGCGCACGCTCGATCCCACCCCGTTCGAGGGGTTGGTATCCTCCATTCTGGCTCAGTTGATCAGCATCCGGGCGGCATCGGTGATCCGAAGCCGGTTCGTGCAACGGTTTGGGCGGTCGATCGAGCATGAACACGATGTCTACTGGGTGTTCCCGGAACCGGAACGGGTCGCTGGAACGAGCATCGACGAACTGTGCGGACTTGGGATGACCCGTGCGAAGGCGCGGGCGATTCTGGGCGTGGCCGAGTTGGCCGCGAACGGACGGCTGGTTCACGACCGGCTCGCGCAGCTCGGGGATTCCGAGGTGATGGCAACCCTGACCGCGCTCCCGGGCATCGGCCCCTGGACAGCAGAGTGGTTTCTGGTAAACGTGCTGGGACGCATGGCGATCGTTCCGGCCGGTGATCTGGGGATTCGTCGCGCCACCGGTCGCTGGCTCCTGGATGGCTCGATGCCCTCGCCGGACGAAGTTCGGGCCGTCTACGAGCCATACGGTGACCGTCGCGGGTACGTGGCTTACTATGTGCTCAGCGCCGAGCGATATCGGCTTGATCCTCCCTGAAACCCGCGATGTCGTCATCGATATACTGCTCGGTCCGAATCATGAGCCCTGATGTCTGGCATATACTCCGACAATGACGCGCGGCTCCGAAGGCTGCTTACGGCGGGCCCCCGCTGGTCGACTCCGGAAGTAGGGGCCGGGCAGCCGGCGCGAGGTCCAGCACAGGTACCATAAAAGTTGATATGGTTTGTGTAAGCTGTTATACTACTT
>SKKR01000079.1 GCA_007123655.1 Thermomicrobiaceae bacterium | reverse complement strand
GCGTTCAGGGTCCGCGCTCACTCGGCGTTCCTTGTCGTCGCCGGACTCGTTCTGCTCTCCTGGGTCGGGGTCGTGCTGTTCGATCTCATCCGATTGTTCGGCGGCCCGGAGCGCCCGCTGTGGGAGCAGCTGTTTCACAACAACCGTCCGGCAGAGTGGATGCAGTGGACCCTGCTCCTTGCCGGAGCGGTTGCTTCCGCATTCCTTTCCGCGCGTTTGACCGGCAGGCCTGCCAGGTTCTTCTTCTTGATGGCGTTCGGCATGGGGTTGATGTTCCTGGAAGACACGTCAGACCTGCGGCACGTGCTTTACTGGGAGTACTGGACACCGCGCGCGGGGTTCGAGATGTTCGGCATTCCCACCCGCGTTGTCAGCGACAGCATCTACTTCTCGCTGATCGCCTCGGTTCCGGTGTACGCGTTCCTCCGCTACGCCAGGACCACCTGGCACTGCCGGGCGACCCGAAACTACATGCTCGCCGGCTTCGGACTGTACGGATTCGCCGCCGGTGCGTCTGCTGTACGTCACCTCGGGGACATGTACATCAAGGTGGGACGGTTCATCGATGAGAACCTGTTCTTCTCCCGCTGGCCGTCCGCGGAGTGGATCACGCAGGAACGCGCCTGGTTCTACGTCATGGACTCGCTGATCGAGGAATCAGTCGAACTCCTCGGCGTGGCCTGCCTCATCGCCATGATCCTGTCCTACGCCGCCTACCACCGCAGGAACAACGAGTCCGCCGGAAGTTAGCGGCAGGTGCCGGCCAGGAGATCATCAATCATCGAGGGTCTCCTCCGCCCGCCGGACCACTTCTCGAGCCATTCCGGAGAATATGATCTTGTGGATCGGATAGAGCGTGTACCAGTACAGCACGCCGGTCAGGCCGTGTGGTTCATAGAATGCGGTCTGGATGAGCAGGCTTCCGCCCTGCTCCTGTTCCTGAACCTCGAACTGCAGCCAGGCCAGCCCGGCCACCTTCATCTCGGCGCGCAAGCGGAGTAACTGGTCCGGCGCGAACGCTTCCACCCGCCAGAAGTCCAGCGGGTCCCCCGGACGAAGCTCCCTGCGACTGCGCCGCCCGCGGCGCATGCCAATGCCACCGACCAGCCGGTCCAGGGCGCCACGCAGCTTCCACATCCAGTTGGCGTAGTACCAGCCGCGTTCGCCACCGATCGTCGCCACCTGGCTAAAGACTGCCTGCGGAGAGGCGTGCGATTCGACCCGGCGCTGCTCGATCATCATGCCTCGCCGGACTTCGAGGGACACCTCGGCTCCCCGGGAAGGCTGGGAGCTTGCCCAGGAGGTCTCGATATTGTCCTCCCGTGTCCGCTCAACCGCCTGCTTCACCGCATCGGCATAGCTGATCGGCTCGATGTCGAACAGCTCGCGTGCCAATGGGTCGTTTACGACGACCTCACTCCGAAGTCCTTCGATGAGCGGCCGGGAGATTGACGCTGGAATCGGGGTTACCAGATCGACCCAGTAGGAGGAGAGGCGCGGCGTCAGGAATGGCACCGGGATGATAACTCGCCGCAGCCCACGCACCCGGGCGTATCCGAGCATCATCTCGCCGTAGGTCAGCACGTCCGGACCGCCGATCTCCAGTATGCGACCCGTCGACTCCGGCTGATCCATCGCTCCAGTAAGGTAAGCCAGCACATCGTCCACCGCGATCGGCTGGCAGCGGGTCGAAACCCAGCGCGGCGCGATCATGACCGGAACCCGCTCGGTCAGGTATCGGATCATCTCGAAGGACACGCTGCCCGAGCCAACGACGACTGCGGCGCGAAACTCTGTCACCGGCACGCCGGATACATGGAGTACGTCGCCCGTCTCCTGCCGGGACGCGAGATGTGCTGAGAGATCCTTCTCCGGCGATCCGAGACCTCCCAGATAGATGATCCGTTTGACACCGGCTTCGGCTGCCGCTTCCCCGAAGTTGCGTGCCGCGACCCGGTCCCGGCTCTCGAATCCGGACTCGTGTGCCGACATCGAGTGGATCAGGTAGTACGCGACCTCGATTCCGGACAGTGCAGCCCGCAACGAATCGGGATCGAACACGTCCCCTTGCCGGAGCTCGACCTCGTCCCAGCCCCTGCCCTCGAGCCGGGCCGGGTCCCGCGCCATGCAGACGACCTGATGCCCTACCGCGAGCAGTCGAGGCACCAGCCGGCCGCCGATGTAGCCTGTCGCCCCGGTTACCATTACACGCAAATCTGCCTTGATCCCGTCAATCGCGGTATACCAAACGTTTGGTCGGCCAGGGCGACGCACGTGTCCGCCACCATCAACCTGCGATGGAATGTCACTGCTGCGAATCGCACAGGCAAGCAGATTATTGCAGATCGAACCACGTCGGAGCCGCGCCTCTGCTTCGCACCCGCCGGCCGGCGCATCGACCACCTCGTCTTCGGCCTCTTCCACCTGACAGGGGAGGAGATCGCGATTATCGAGGAGGAGGTGGGGTAAGCCCGAGGGAACGGAAACACCCTGCCGCGGCCGCTGACAGGGTGCTCGGGC
>SKKR01000493.1 GCA_007123655.1 Thermomicrobiaceae bacterium | reverse complement strand
GCCGATGCCGCGGGCTGTCCCCGACGGTGTCTTCCGCCAACGCTTGCCGGGCCCACGAACCGCGGTGCCGCGGTTAGCGGCACCCGCAGCGAGAACCCCTGTCGCTCCGGGTGCAGACTGACCACGACCTCGGTTGTGACCTGTACGTCCTGTCCCGGCTCGATCCCGCTTACATGCAGTGAGAAGACGTCCGGGGATTCTCGTGTCACGAGGGCCGCCTGCCGTCCGGTGGCGCGGGCGTCGTCATAGGCGCCCTCTGCCTCGATTCGGTCGGCGAGTTCCGCACGGATCTTCACGTCCCCGAACGCCACCTGGACTCCCGTCACCGCGGCATCGCCCGGAAGTGGAAATCGGTACACTGCCTCCAGTACCGCGTTGTTTCGTTCGTCCGGGTGAGCGAAAACGTGCTGAATCTGCAGTCGTGCCACCGGTCCGGTGATGGTTCCGCTCAGTTCGGTCCCTTTCAGGGGCATGAATACACCCTGGAGGTCGTCGGACGGGTCCCCCTCGTCCCGAGACTGGACGATCTCCATGAACGGCGCACCTCTGCTCACGCTGTTCTGATAATGGTGTGGATTGAACATGTCAGTTCTCCCTTCCGGCGGGGCCGCCGTGGTAATCGCGCATGAGCCGTCGTATGCCCCGGAGAACGAGTTCGCGCCCGTCCTCATCGTGAACCAGTGGATGATCGGCCGGAAGGTCCAGCTTGATCCCGGGCTCAATCTCCAGCTCGACCCGGTGACGAATTCCGGAGGCTCCCGGATCCGGACCGTCCGGACCGTATGCCTGATCGAGTTCAGCG
This sequence comes from Thermomicrobiaceae bacterium, assembly GCA_007123655.1. Classification (GTDB taxonomy): domain Bacteria; phylum Chloroflexota; class Chloroflexia; order Thermomicrobiales; family Thermomicrobiaceae; genus SLMJ01. The sequence continues at coordinate 1,718 of SKKR01000493.1, read as the reverse complement.
TGCTGCAGCAGCCGGGGAGACGCTTCTCGAAGCTCTTGCCAACGCCCCTGCCGGCCGCTCAGATACGCCCAGCGATTCAGGACCGATTCCAGCCTGGCGGGGCGCCGAAACTCGGCCGGCTCGGACGGCACCGGGCCGGGAACCGAGGCTGGCAGGATCTCCGCGAGCCACGCCTCGATCTCGCCTGGAGATCGTGCGGTTAGGTCAGCGCGAATCTCATCGAGTCGGTCTCCGGCGTGCTGCCGTGCTTTTATGTAGAGAAGTTGCAGCAGATGGCGGTAGCGGTAGGTTGCCAGCCTGCGTTCGCCGTCCGGCGGATCCATCAGCTCGTGGCCAATGTAATAGCGAATCGTCCGCCGGCTGATCCGGTCACTGGCCGTTGTCTCCGGTAATGGCTCAAGTCCCAGCGACCAGAGGAACGCGGTGCCCACGGCCGCGAGTTCATCGGCGCTGCCGCTGTTCCATTCCCTCCAGGCTTGAATCGACTGCATGATGTTCACGGCTTGCATTCCGTCTCCCGGGTGTTACTGAGCATGAATCATTGTGACACTGATTATAACAGTGGCGTGAATATTGTCAATACCATACCGGACTTCCCAGGGGGCGATTGGTCACCCGGAAGTCGGGTTATTGAACTGACCATTCGCGTGAGATGGAACCTGAATGATCCGGGCAGGGTTCAGGTGATTTGCCCATGGCTGTGAGAGATGGAGATAATCGTGCGAATACGCGACGCGCTAGACCGCCGCGACGCGGATCCTGGCGTCGACGACGGTTGCGCCCTGGGAATGGACGAATACCGGGTTGCAGTCGAGCTCGGCGATCTGTGGAAGATCGTCGACCATGCGACCGAGGCGAAGCAGGGCGTCCTCAAGCGCGGCAACGTCCCGGACCGGAGCGCCGCGAAAGCCAGTCAGAAGCTGGCTGCTCTTGACCTCCCGGATCATCTCCTTCGCCTCAATGTTCGAGAGTGGCGCAAGGCGGAACGAAATGTCGTGCATCAACTCGACCATCACGCCGCCGGCCCCGCATACGACGACCGGTCCAAACTGGGGATCGTGAGCAGCGCCGATGAGCATCTCAACGCCCTCTTCCGCCATCGACTGCAGGATCCAGGACTCCACTGACCGCTCTTGCGGAGCCAGGAGCCGCTCCATCTGTTGCGCGGCATCGACCGCGTCGTCCGCTCCGGCCAGATTGACTTCCACAGCACCAAGCTCGGTCTTGTGAAGCAGATCGGCTCCGAACGCCTTTAGCGCGAGCCGGCTTCCAAGTTGGTCGGCGGCCGCGGGAATCTCGTCGATCGAACCCACAACGCGTTGAGAGACGGCCGGCAATCCGTAGCAGTCCAGGAGCCGCCAGCAGGCCGCCGGGTCGAGCCACTCCTGTCCCGCCCCGAGGGCATCGGCGATCACGGACGCCGCCTCACCCGGACGGATGTCGTCGAACTGCGGAATCGATGGGCGCGTCTGGCGGGTCCACTCCGCGTACTGAATAGTCCGGGCAAGCGCCCGTGCGGCGGACTCCGGGTAGGTAAACACCGGTATCTCGCTGGATGTCGAACGGATCCGCCGGTTTTCCTCGCCTGAGGTCATCGATACGAAGAGGACCGGTTTCCGGTTTCCCGCCTCGGCGGCGGCCTCGGTTACCACCCGGTATACGGCGTCAACCGGGTCGGCGATCGGGATGTTGATAACAATTGCCGCGTCAACATTGTC
>SKKR01000461.1 GCA_007123655.1 Thermomicrobiaceae bacterium | reverse complement strand
TGTTCGACCGGATAACGGAACTTCCAGGCATACTCGGTCAGAGGTGCAGCTTCCCGCAGGAGCGACTCGAGTTCCGGACTGATCCTGGAACAGTGGTACCCCAACGCACCAAGGTCGTGCGTGCGGCGGAACGGTTGATCGTACCAGGTTAGAAACGCCTTCAAGAGCTTTTCTATTGCTTGCTGGCAATGAAACGCGGAATCGTCCGTTAGAGGGGGATCCAGTGTCAGAACTCCGCGCGCCGCATGCAAATCTCGATCGGCCCGATAAATCCAGCTAGCCGTTTCGGCAACGCGTTCGGGATCATGCGGCTTCATAGAGCAGCTCACCCTCGCGCAGGATGGTCCCCGCAAGCGATGTTTGCAAATGCTTTCGACGATTGAACTCCGTAACAGTCTTGACGATCACGTCCGCTGAGGTTCCCGTTCCCCAGAGCACTTGATATGCCAGTCGACTCTGTTGCTGTTCACCACCTGCCGAATCAGGAACGACAACTAGCAGGTCAAAATCACTGTCATCCGTTTCGTCACCACGAGCATGCGAGCCAAAAAGATAGATTCGTTGAGGCTTGTAGGCACTAACCAGCCTCCGAACAACCTCGTCCAGTTCTTGTCGCGCAGACAATGTGCTGTCAATCATCATCAACCGCTCGCCTTCGGATTCTTGAACCTTCGAACTGATTCTACCCCTTGATCTCCTCCGGCAACCGATCGAGAATCGCCTGACTCAGTGAATGTGTCGCATTCAACGCTTCGCTGGTATCTTCCGGCGATGGCTCCTCCGGGCCGCCAGGATACCGGTATAGCGACACATACTCGCTGAGTGGCGTCACTCGCTGCACGAACGGTTCCAGCGAGGGATCGATCTCGATACACTGCGCTCCGATCTCGCTAAGATCGTGCGTTTCCCGGAACGGTATCCCGTGCCAGATCAGAAACGCCAGCAACGCTTTCTCGCAGGCCTGCTGGCAATGAAACACCACGTCATCGAGCAACGGCGGCTCGGCCCGCAAGCCATGAGCGGCAGCCCGCATATCCTGACTCGTGCGCTGCAGCCAGGCGCTCGTCTCGGAAATCCGGTTTTCGTCGGGAATCGACATGCTGGGCCGCCTTTCTCCGTTTCTCGTTGCACAAGTCAATTACAATGGCGACGCAGACGAACATCACTGTCCCGATCGCCCGGAAACTTCATTCTACGCCAGACTCTCGCTCGCCGAAACGAGGAGGCCCGCTGATGTCCACTACGCAGATCGCCGCGCACGAACAGACCGTTCTCGATGGCGTCTCGAAAGACCGCCTGATGCACGCGACCCAGTCAATCGCCCAGTGGGAGCGGTTGTCTGGCACCGATGAGGAAGCACAGGCCTTCGACTGGATCGAGTCCCGGCTTCGGGAATTCGGACTCGACCCGGTTCGCCACGAACATCCGGCACTGGTCTCCTGGCCCGAGTCTGCAACTTTAGCGATCACCACCGGAGACGGCCGAACCGAGGACATACCTTGCTCCACACACGCATTTGCCCTGTCAACCCCCGAAGAAGGCGTCAGTTCACTCCTGGTCGACGCCGGAAAGGGTAGCGCCGAGGATCTGTCTAGCGAGGACATCCGGTCTCGCATCGTCCTTGTCGACGGCATTATTGCGCCGAACCGGAACCTGACGGTCGAATCAGCCGGTGTTGCAGCTTCGATCTGGATCGCAGGATCGCGCCTGCACGAACGTGCCCTTTCTCCGGTCTGGGGAACTCCAACGCCGGAGACCGCCAACCTGCTTCCCCGGACGCCCTCGGTCTCGGTTGTCGCCGAACACGGCGAACGAATCCGGGAGCTGATGGCGGAAGGCCCGGTCACCGCCACAATCCATTCGCAGGTCTACACCGGCTGGCGATATCTACCCCTGCTGACGGCCGACATCAATCCGCTTCGGGACGATGCCGAGGCCGATACGTTCGTGCTTTTCAGCGGCCACGTCGACTCCTGGTATTACGGCGCAATGGACAACGGAACCGCTAACGCGACGATGCTCGAGGTTGCCGCGATCCTCGGCAACCGGACGGAGGAGCTTCGACGCGGGATGCGCCTGGCGTTCTGGTCCGGACATTCCCATGCCCGCTACGCCGGATCTGCCTGGTATGCGGACCAATTCTGGCTGGAGCTGCATGACCTCTGCGTAGCCCACATCAACGTCGACTCGGTCGGGGCAAAAGGTGCGACAGTACTCTCCGAGGGCAACAACATGGCCGAACTGCGCGACTTCGTCAGCGATGCGATCGAACCCATCGCCGGACAGCGTCTCGCCAGGCGCCGGTTTGGCCGAGCCGGTGATCAGTCGTTCTGGGGTGTGGGTATGCCGGCCGCATTGATGTCACTCTCGGCCCAGCCGCCGGAAGACGCCGACCCGGTTCTTCTGGCGCTTCACGATCAGATCGCCGGAGGTAAGAGCGCGAGCGGTGGACTCGGATCCTGGTGGCACACGCCCGAGGATACCGTGGACAAGATCGACCCGGACAATCTCCATCGCGATG
>SKKR01000345.1 GCA_007123655.1 Thermomicrobiaceae bacterium | reverse complement strand
AGGATGCGGTGATCGGCCAGGTAGCGTGCGAGATAGCGCAGAAAGTCCAGACTCGCCTGGTCCGCCCAGTGCAGGTCTTCGAGCACCAGGACGAGCGGACGTGCCCCCGATACCTGGACGAAGAAGTCCCGGACGAATGCGAAGAGTTCCAGTTGGGTTTGAAGATTGCCGATCCCGGTCCCACGTTTGAGAATGTCCGGCAGTTCGGGTAACCCCGGGTCGTCCGGATAGCGGTCTGAGAGTTCCAGCCAGGGCCCGTACGGTGGGGTGACGCTGAGGTCGTAGGCGGCGCCGGTCAGGACCAGCGCACCCTGTTCCTTTGCCTCACTGACGAGCGTCTGAACCAGGGCCGTCTTGCCGATACCGGCCTCACCGCTGATGAGCACGAGGGACCCGCTGCCCTGAAGGGCCTGTTCCAGCGTCTCGCTGAGCGTCGCCAATTCCCGCTCGCGACCGACAAGCGTGTGCATCAGAGTTCCCCCCCGGCGCTGTCGTACGAACCACGGAGACGGTTCCGACAACAGGTTCCGCTGGATTCAATCAGCGTTGCTGACGGTTTCATTCTCGCACGGCCGGGCGCGGAACTGTACTCCTATCGACGACTGCGACTCCGGAATGTCAGTCCGCCGGCTGGACCTGAGCGATCCGGTCAAGCGCCCGCCTGAATCCCGGCAGGCCACGTTCGATCATGTCATCGTTGGCGGTCAGGCAGATCCGGAAGAAGCCGGGTGTCTCGAATAGCATCCCGGGCAGCACCGCAACGTTCTCCTCGATCAGCATATCGGTGAACGCTTTGTCGTCCGGGATCGGAGATTTCGGGAAGAGATAGAACGTTCCTTCCGGTCGATGGACCTCGTATCCCATCTCCCGAAGCGCGTCGACCATGTGATCCCGCTTTCGCTGGAGATGTTCGACGTCCAGCCTGAGTTGTTCGAGATCGCCGATCGCGTGCTGAAGCAACGCGTTCGGGAAGAGAAAACCGCCACTGAACTGGACGGCGCTCATAGCCTCCCGCAGTGCCTGCCGTTCTTCAAGCGGCATCGTCGGAGGCATTGCCACGTAACCCATTCGCTGCCCCGGGGCGAGGAGCGTTTTTCCGTAGCTGTAGCACATGAAGGAGTACGGGTAGAACTCCAGCGGGCTGTGGTATTCGACCCCATCGAAGACGATCCGGTTGTACGGTTCGTCGGTGACCAGGTAGATTCGGCGGCCGATTCGCTGAGAAGCGTGCTCAAGGATAGCGGTCAGTTTGCGAAGCGTCTCGGGCGGCACGACCTTTCCGGTCGGGTTGTGCGGTGTGTTCACGATCACGACCCGGGTTCGCTCGGTGATCGCCTGTTCGATCGCCTCGAGATCCAGGTCGAACGTTTCCAGGTCAACGGTGACTTTGACCGGCAACAATCCCGCTTCGGCGCAAAGCGGCTCATAGGAGAACCAGGGCGGCAGGCTGTAAATCACCTCGTCTCCGGGTTCGGCCACCGCCTTCAACGCGGAGGTTATCGCGGCGAATCCACCGGTCGTCATCGCGATGTCATCGGGTTCAAACGGCATCGCCAGCATTCGCTCCAGTGAGTCAGCCACCACGGCCTGCGCGTGCGGTTCGTTGTTCTTGTAACCGAACCAGTCCTTGTTCTGGGGAACACTCCACGTCCGCAGGGCGTCGACCAGCCCCTCGAGCGGCATCTCGTGCGGGTTGCCGAACGTGAAATCTGCGATATCACTGCTTTGCAGCACACTCTTGCGGTAGGTATTGACGAAGTAGTCGACGACCAGCCGGTATGAACCGGCGTTCATGATCCCCTGTGCGCGTTGAGAAACTGGGCCGTTGTTCATGCGGATTTCTCCCTTTCCCACTTCATATCCCTGTTGTGCGTAGCAGCAGTGTAGGAGATGCCTGTCGCTCTGTCATGCGTGAGGTCACCCAGTCTGCTGACACGCGCGTTCTTTTCGGAGGAGCAGAGAGGCGGCGTTCTGAGCCGCTACCGCGCGACCGGATGCCTCGAGAAAAAGTCCGCGAGGTGCTGGGCACAGGTTGCCGGGTTAACGCCGGCTCCAAATTGGACACGGCCGACCTACCGGCACCCCCACTGTCAAACAGGTCCAGGTCCACGCCATTGATCCGGGTCAATTGCTTCACCCGCACGGGTTACGCCATACCATGTGCTCCTTTTCACTCAGAGCCAAAGGGCCCCCACTGTGGAGGCCCGGTTTCCACTCTAGCAAGCTTCCGGTTCAATCCGGCGCAAGGTCACTCCGCGGGAGGGATGTTCTGGTTCACGCGGAAGAGATTCTCCGGATCGTATTTGCGCTTGATCTCGCGCAATCGCTCGAAGTTGTCTCCGTAGGAGGCGCGCACCCGCTCGTGCCCTTCATCCGTCGAGTCCATCATCATGTTTACGTAAGCGCCGCCGGCCGAATAGGGATGCAACTCCTTCCAGTAGGATCGTGCCCACTCGATCATGTGTTCATTATCCGCGGGATCCGGGCTGACTCCGACCATGACCATCCCCCACGTCGCGTCGCGATAGTT
>SKKR01000428.1 GCA_007123655.1 Thermomicrobiaceae bacterium | reverse complement strand
GATCGGGCGCTCGATGACGTCGACATTCAGATCATCTCGAAGCATCTGAATCAAGGCATCGCGGGTGATGCTCTCCAGGATGCTTTCTGTGACGCCTGGGGTAATTACCTTGCCATCCCGAACGATCATGATGCAGGCACCCGGGCCTTCGGCGACCTTCCGCTGCTCGTTAAGCAAGATGGGGAGATCGTACCCGTTCATTTCGGCTTCCATCTGGGCCAGCTGGCCGTTCCGATAGTTCGAGACGTTCTTGATGCGCGGGGGCATGACGTTATCCCCGACGCGGGTCCAGGAGCTGACACAGGCGTGCTTCTTGACACCGGTCGTCAGGTGGGTTGGGCGCGAGCTGGTGTTGATCAGCAGCCCGGCCTTGGTGCCATAGCTACTCAAGCTCCCACCGCCGCTCCGACGATAGGCAAGTGGGCGGATATAGACATCCTCGCGCTGCTCGTTGTCGCGAATCAGCTGCAGCGAAGCTTCGATCAGCTGGTCAGTTGGCCATTCCTGCTCCAGCCGCACCATCTTCATCGACTGTTCCAGGCGCTTCATATGCTCCGGGAGACGGAAGACGTAGGACTCATTCTCGTCAGGGTTCCAGTACGCACGAATTCCCTCGAACACCGCTCCTACCGTCGACCACGCCATTTCAGTCACGTGGACGGTGGCATCTTCCCAGGCAACTTGCTCGCCGTTCCACCAGAGCACCTTCGGATTATCAGCCATTGCTTCACCTCCTGTGAGCGTTCATCGGTCACCCGTCCGACCGGCGACCATCGTCAAGCACATGATTCAGGCTGCACGGTACAGTCCGATAGTACACTGTTGCCCCAAACCGGCACACATCCAATACGCCGGGATCGATCACGACCGCTGCCCGATCTCGATACCGTCCGGGAAACGCGCGAAGAGCGTCCCGTTTGTTATGATTCTCCCGCTCCGATTGGTCGGGGCATTACGCACCCACGATTGCACGACTACATGCTCAACGGGGTGGACCAGCGGAATACAAATTGCCCGCTCCTGGAGCAATGCATCGCAACGTGCGTAATGATCAGCACGCTCCTCGATATCCGGCAGCGAATCAGTCAGGCGAACAAGCTCGTCATACTCGTTGTCACCCCATGCCAACATGTAATCGGTCCTTGCCCACCCCGCGAACAGATCGGAGTAGACACACCCAGGATCGGGATAATGATAGGTCCAGTCGAGCCAGGTCAGCGAATATCTCGCTTCCCGGATGCCCTCGACGAACTCCTCGCGTTCGACCACTTCCAGCTCGATCTCCAGTCCAAGGTTCTCGAAGAGTTGGTCCAGAACGTCTCCGGCCAATCGCTGAATGCTGGGATCGTCATCGGGAATCGTTAGAGACAGCTCTGGCCAGTTAGTGGGGTCGGCGTAAGCGGTCTCCGCAATCTCATCGAGGGCGCGATCAATATCGAATCGCAGCTGTTCGTCCTCCTCCGGCCCGATGTAGTGAGGGAACAGACCGCCGGGAACCATCTGATACGCCGGAACGAACCGGCCTTCAGAAATCAATTCCAGTCGCTGGCGGTCGATCATGCGTCCCAGCGCACGGCGCACTCGCACGTCGGTAAACGGGGGGAAATCGATCTGCGGCACTAATCCGATAAGCCGGCTCGGTGAAGTGGTCGTCAAGTTTCGTGTGAGTGTGGAATCCGCCCGTATTCGCGGCAGATCCGGTTGTTCCAGACGCGCGAAGTCGACATCTCCCTGGCGAAACTGGCTCAGTGCTTGAAGGGGATCGACCAAGCGAATCTGGACTCGCTCGAGGGTTATGGCTTCCGTTTCCCAATAGCCGGGATTGGGCACCAGTTCCACACTCGAATCATCCTGCAAAGCCAATTCGAAGGGGCCATTGGAAATGCACGACACTGGAACCTCAGGTTCGTCGCCTTCCTCGAGCATCGCAGGGCCCAACGTCGGCGCCAGCGACGGCGACGTTACCACCGCTGGGAACGAGAACCTGGGGCGCTCCAATCGCACTTCCAGGGTCCAGTCGTCAAGGGCGACCACGCCGAGATTGTCGGGTGAAATCTGTCCGTCGGCGATCTCTCGAGCGTTTTCTACATCGAACAGAATCCATGGGAGGCCGAAGCCCGACTCTGGGTTGACCATTCGTTGCCAGGAACGGACGAAATCATGTGCGGTGACCGGCTCCCCGTTCGTCCAGCCGTCCACATTGACGCGCAGCTCAAAGATCCAGGAGGCGCCGGCACTTCGCGGTTCCCAGATATCCGCCCAGTCCGACTCAACCTCGAGGTTACTGCTTGCTCGCAGTAGGCCGGCCATCGCCGCAACCGGCAGCAGGCAATCATCTTCTAGCCAGGGAAATCTGTGAAAATCTCGGTCGTAGTGTGTAACTGTCAGGATCTGTTCGACTGGCTCCGGTGGGAGCGTCGGGGTCGGTGTTGGCTCCGGTGTGGGGGAGGGCTCCGGAACGGGAGTCGGCTGCGCAGGTACGTCGGCAGGAGTCGGTTCTGGTGTCGGCGTGGGAGTTGTCTCGGTCGCCGT
>SKKR01000368.1 GCA_007123655.1 Thermomicrobiaceae bacterium | reverse complement strand
TGATAATCGATCCAGACCATCCAAAAGGAAACCTCCGCAGGACCTCATCGTTCGGCTCAGCCCCGCAGGGAATCCATCAGTTACGCCTGGCGATATTTGCCGGAGCGGGCACTGTTCAGCGCGTCAGTCAAGGCAACCAGCTCCCGTAACCTGCGCTGCATGGCGCGTGGTATTTGTGTGGTGCCTTGCCGCCAGGACTTGATTTCCACGCTCGTAACGTTCAATCGAGCCGCGAGAGTGTCGTCCGTGAGCGAGTAAGTCGTCTGAACTTCGTCAATGGCCTGGCGAGGGGTTACATAGTAGTAGGCCCCAAACATTTGCGATCACCTCGTGTTCTGAATCTTCGTCCGAAATGACTCTCACGGATCCGACCCGTGATTGAGGGTCTTCTACGCATATCTTAGGCCATATCAGAGTTCGTTCCAAGAGCCTGATCGAAATCGGAAATGAGATCGCTGATTTCCTCTATCCCGACCGACACCCGCACCAGGTTCCGTCCGGTCCAGGGGAGCACCAGCGTGGAGACGTCGCCGAGGCTCACGGCGCGGCAGGCATATTCAAGCTCCCCCGCAAGTCGCCCGCACGCGGCTTCTCCGCCCGCAAGTTCGATCGCGAGCATCCCGCCAAAGCGCTCACCCGTCATACGCGAGCAGAGGTCATGACCGGGATGCGCCGGCAGGCCCGGGTACATGACGTTCCTGACCGCGGCATGCGCGTCGAGGTACCTGGACAGTGCGAGCGCATTTTCGCAGTGGCGATCCATGCGCAGGTGGAGCGTCTTCATCCCCCGGATGAGCAGCCAGGCATTGAACGGACTGATTGGTGACCCGTAGCGCGCGATGAATCGACGAATCGGGGCGATCAGATCCGCAGACCCCGCCGCGATCCCCGCAACTGCGTCCCCATGGCCGGAAAGGTATTTCGTCGCCGAGTGCAGGACCAGATCCGCACCGTAGTCGAGCGGGCGCAGCAGGTACGGCGTGGCGAACGTGTTGTCGACGATCAACCTGGCGTCCGCCTTTCGAGCGATCACGGCGAGCGCGTCCAGATCCGCGACGTCCAGGGTCGGGTTGGAAAGGAATTCGGTCAGGATCGCGCCCGTCTCCGGGCGGATGGCCCCCGCGACGGCGTCGAGATCGGTTATGTCAATCATCACGACCGTGATGCCCAGCCGTGGGAGTTCCGAGGTAATGAAGTCCTGACTCACTGGATAGATGGCGTCCGAGCAGACAAGGTGATCGCCAGGGTTCAGCACGGTCAGCAGTGCGGCCGAGATGACGCCCATACCGGAAGCCGACGCAACGGCTTGTTCCGCGCCTTCCAGTGTTGCCAGCTTCTCTTCGAAAACGTGGGTGGTTGGATTCCCCTCACGTGTGTAGAAGTAGTCCCCCGGCTGTCCGGAAGGTTGTTTCGCCTGCCCGGACGTGTCCGGGAGTTCGAACGTTGCGGTCTGATAGATCGGAGTATTCTGGGCTCCGGTCGCCGGGTCGGGCCGTTCGCCGGCGTGGACGGCCAGTGTGGCGAAGTCGGGGGATGATGATTGGTCTGACACGTGACCTGTCTCCCTTCCAATCCCGGCTCGTGTCGAGCGAGTTGCGAGCTCCCCATGGAGGTGTCATCTTAGCGGACCTGGCTCATCACAGGAACCGGGCCGTTGCGGCGGATCGCGGCGGTTCGGTCATCCGGCGTCCGGCTGGCGGCCGTCAATCGTCGTCTGCTGCCCGCTGCTCCCGAATGGCCGTGTTTATCGACACTTCCTGGTCCAGCGGCTCGGTGCGAAGTGCGAGCCAGAGCGAGTAGCAAATGATAAGTAGTAGCACGGCCAGCGGGATACCCATCGCGATTGCCGCCTGCTGGAACGCGGCGAGCGCGGTTGCTCCGCCGGCAATCAGGAGTACGGACGCGATCACCCCTTCCGTGCTGGCCCAGAAGAGACGGGTCTGCCAGACAGGTCGGAGGTCGCCGCCCGACGCGAGGATGTCCTTCACGAGTGACCCGGAGTCAGATGACGTCACGAAGAAGATCGCGATGACGATCATTGCCAGCACCGAAAGGGTAGCGGTCAGGGGCAGGTGCTCCAGCATGGCGAACAACGCGAACTCGAGCTCCTCTTCCGTCGCCGCCGCCACGCCGCCCTCACCGAACAGTTCGACCCAGATCCCCATCTTCCCGAAGATCGTCAGCACGACAAACGTCATCACGGTCGGGACGATCAGGACGCCGGTCGCGAACTCCCGGATCGTTCGCCCGCGCGAGATGCGGGCAATGAACATGGCCACGAACGGTGACCAGGAGATCCACCAGCCCCAGTAGAACAGTGTCCAGTCCTGTTGCCAGTCTGGTTCGACGAAGACGTCGGTGCGGGTGCTTGTCTGGATGATGTTCTGTGCGTAGTAACCGATCGCTTCGATGATGCTCTGCAGGAGGAACGCGGTCGGCCCGGCCGCCAGAATGAACGCGGCCAGGACGAACACCAGCACCATGTTGGTGAAGCTGATCCGGCGAATGCCCGCGTCGACCCCAAGAACCACCGA
>SKKR01000119.1 GCA_007123655.1 Thermomicrobiaceae bacterium | reverse complement strand
CGCACTACACGATTGCAAACCACCCTGAACTCGATATCGTAGTTGTTCCCGGCGGGAAAGGGACCCGGAAGGAACGCTATAACCAGCACCTGCTGGACTGGATCACCGCGCAGGATCCGAAGCTGGAACTTCTCACCAGCGTTTGTACCGGTGCATTTCTGCTGGCCGAGGCCGGCAAGCTCGACGGCCTCAACGCCACCACCCACTGGGCAAGCGTCGATCACATGCGCGAGACTTATGAATCAACGACGATGCTGGCTGACACCCGGTTCGTCGACGAGGGCCGCATCATCACGTCCGCCGGCATCTCGGCCGGCATCGATATGTCTCTCCACATTGTCGAACGGCTCCATGGCCCGGAAACCGCCGCATACACCGCCCGGCGAATGGAATACGACCGGATAACCACCAACTGACAGATAGTCGGTTCATAACGGCCAGCGTCGTCATCTCGCTCTCGAATACCGGAAGGGCTGGTCAACCACCTCGACTCTCGGGACAGTTAGCCGTTCCCGATTGACCAGCCATGCGTCAATGAAACGGGTTGCCGTTTCTGACGAGTACGCTAGAATCCCATCAGCACGCAAACTGAACGAGCGGGTGCTTCCCGACCCATGCGCGGGAAGCGGGTATCAGGGCAGGGGGCGGATGATGATTGTGCTGTTGATTGTCGGGATTGTGCTGCTCGTAGGGGCGGGGGTGGCCCTCTGGAACAGACGCACCTATTCTGAACGGATGAACCTGATCCGGCGGGCGGTGCCAGCAAGCGCCGGCAATCTCTCGGATGCGTTCCCCGGTGAGATCGTGTCAATCAATGGCGACGCCCATCCCGAACAACCACTCACCAGTGAACAGAGCGAAACCCCCTGTATCTACTACGACTTCGAGATCATCCGGCGCTACGAGCGCAGCCGGCGTGGCGGCGTAAGCGTTGGCGGTGGCCGCCGCCGACGCCGCGGGCGATCACGCGGAAGAGAGACCGTCGCCCAGAACGAGCAGTGGGTGCCGTTCCGGGTGAACGACGGGCAGGGAGAAGTCCGCGTCAATCCGGATGGAGCCTGGTTCGAGGCCCGGCAGGTGATGAACCGCTACGAACACGAGGGCAGCAACAACCTCTTTGGCATTCCCGGCCTGGACATCAACATCAACTTCGGTGGCGAACAGACGCTCGGCTACGAGATCAAAGAGAACGCGATCCCGGCCGAATCACCGGTTTACGTTGCCGGTCCAGTCAGCGAACACGGCGAGATCGCGCGCAACAACCACCATGGGCTCATCGTCAGCTACCGCTCAGAATCGGCGCTGCGTGATGACTGGGGTAAACGAGAACGCTACCAGCTCATCGGCGGGATTGTCGCAGCCGGGCTCGGTGCGTTATTCCTGCTCGGCGCCGCGGTGACCTGGCTCATTTCATTGATCTAGACCGACTGCGTTACCCCCATTTCTGCTCTTGCGTCTACCTGTGCAGACGAACCGATGCAGAATGGTCCGAGGCGCGCGGTGGTAACGAGCTGGAATCACGAAACGACAATCGATCCGCCAGACTCCGGAGTCACCGAAGACCGGCAGCTCGCGGAGCAGGCACAGTACTCCTCAGACGCCTTCGCGACGCTGTACGAGCGCTACCTTGACGGCATCTTCGCCTATTGCCAGCGGCGGGTGAACTCCCGTCAGGCGGCAGAAGACCTGACTTCGACGGTCTTCGAACGCGCTTTTACCCGGCTCGACTCATACCGCGGAGGATCGTTCCGGGCATGGCTCTACCGGATCGCCCACAACGCCGTTACCGATCACTACCGTCGACGGCGAAACATCGTCTCCTGGGAACCTCACATGAGCGGGACGGACGGCGATCCGACCCCGGAGGACCACGCCATCGCAATCGACGAGCAGGCACAACTACAGCAACTCATGGACACATTGACCGACGACCAGCGACACGTCGTTGAGCTTCGGCTGGCGGGGCTGACCGGCGCGGAGATCGCGGAGGTCGTCGATCGCAGCCCGGAAGCTGTCAAGATGTTGCAGTACCGTGCCCTGGAACGCATGCGCACCCAGATTTCAACCGAACCAGCGGATGCGGAGAAAAATGATGAGTAACCCGAATCGCACGCTGCTCGATCAGATCAACAATGCCTGGGACGAACGTGTCCAGCGAGGCCAGGGATCGGACGCGCCAGCAGATGAATTCGACGAGATCATTGATACGCTACACCGGGCGGATCGCCCCGGGAAACCGTCTTCCGAGTTCCGGGCGAGGCTTCGCCAGCAACTCGAAGAACGGCATGCGAGCTCCAGTAAGGTCGAATCAGATACGCGGTTTATCGCGGAGGAAGTCCAGTCCACTCTAACTCCGATTCGTCGAAACCGTATCGGAAAGAACCAGATGAATCGTGAACGAGCCTGGTTCAGCCATGTGGGCGAACTCGCCGCAATCATTGCCATCATCGTGGTTGCCGCGGTTGGCGTCGCCCTCTGGCAGTCTGGCGATACCGGCATGCTTCCGGGAGCTTCCGGCGATGACGCAGAAGAGATCG
>SKKR01000366.1 GCA_007123655.1 Thermomicrobiaceae bacterium | reverse complement strand
GTCCAGTGACGCGCCGCTGGTGAGATCGCTCAAGCACGCCGGGATCGTCCTGATGGGCAAGACAAACCTGCCGTACGCGTGCAACGACTGGCAGGCGAACTCGCCCGTCTACGGCACCACGAACAACCCGTGGGATCTCGAACGGACACCCGGTGGGAGCACCGGCGGAGGGTCGGCGGCGCTCGCGGCCGGGCTGACACCGCTCGAGATCGGCAGTGACATTGGCGGATCCGTCCGAGTTCCGGCGGCGTTTACCGGCGTGTACGGCCACCGCCAGAGCGAGACGCTCGTCCCGCAAAGTGGCCATTTCCCCGGACATGCATTGCCAAATCGTGCGGTCGTCCTGAACATCATGGGCCCGCTGGCCCGTTCCGCGGAGGATCTGGAACTGGCTCTGGATGTCATGGCCGGCCCGGAACTCGGGGAGGCCACTGCCTGGCGTGTTGAACTTCCGGCCGCTCGTCACGAGTCGCTGAGGGAGTTTCGCGTCGCTGTCTTCCCGTACCTGAACTGGTTACCGGTTTCGGAGGATGTCCGGCATGCAATGAATCGGATTGTTGGCGCTCTCCAGCGCGCTGGCGCGTCAGTCACCGACGCGTCACCGGACGGCTTCGACGATCTCATTGAGTACCAGCTCTGCTATGCCCGGTTGCTTCGAAGCGTGACATCGACCGACATGGACGAGGATGACCGGCGTACCGCGCTGGAATTCGCCAGACAGCGTGGTGACCGGTTTGACAGGGCGGTCTCCGACGCGCTGAACGGCACGCCTGCAGACTTCATCATCTGGCACGGGCAGCGAGAGCGCTACCGCCAGGCGTTCCGTGATTTCTTCACGCGTTACGACATTCTCCTCGCCCCGATAACTCTGACGACGGCATTCAAACACCTGCCGGGAGAGAAGGCAGGCTTCGACGACTACCTGCGCACGATCAACGTAGATGGGTCCAGCGTCCCGTACGATTATCAGGTCGTCTACCCGGGACTTGCCACGCTGTGCGGGCAGCCGGCGACCGCGTTTCCCGCCGGGCTTGGCGCAGATGGGCTCCCGGTCGGGCTACAGGCGATCGGGCCGTACCTGGAGGACCACACGCCAATCCGGTTTGCACGCTTACTGGCGAGCGAGATTGGCGGATTTTCCTCGCCGCCAGGCTATTGATTACTTATGAAACGGAGAGAGACCAGTGACCCAATTCAAAGTCGGGCTCTACCAGCCGCCGTCAGAATTCACAATGGCGGGAGAGACTCCGCGCTGGGAGAACATTCGGGAGATGACGCTCGTCGGCGAGGACGTCGGGTTCGACTCTGTCTGGTGCGCCGATCATCTGCTGTTTCGTACGGGGTCGGATGTCCCGGAGAAGGGGATGT
This sequence comes from Thermomicrobiaceae bacterium, assembly GCA_007123655.1. Lineage (GTDB taxonomy): Bacteria > Chloroflexota > Chloroflexia > Thermomicrobiales > Thermomicrobiaceae > SLMJ01. Next base: position 1,169 of record SKKR01000366.1, on the reverse strand, counting down.
GGGAGTGCTGGTCCACTCTGTCGGCACTGGCGGCGGTCACGACGAGGATGGAGATCGGCCCACTGGTCACGTGCATGGGATTTCGCAATCCGGCGTTACTGGCCAAGATGGCTGAAACCATCGATGAGATCAGTGGCGGCCGGTTCATACTGGCGGTCGGCGCGGGCTGGCACGAGCCGGAGTACCGGGCGTTCGGCTACCCGTTCGATCATCGCTACAGCCGGTTCGTCGAAGGTATCAGGATCATTTCTGAACTCATTCGCGATGGTCGATCCGACTTCCAGGGAACGTACTATCAAGTGGATGACTGCGTCCTCCGCCCCCGCGGTCCCCGCGCAGGGAAACTCCCGATCATGATCGGCACGTTTGGGAAGAAAATGATGCGAGTTGTGGCCGAGTACGCCGACATCTGGAACGCTGACTGGAGCCAGCGATTCAGTGAAATCGACGAACACGACGCTGAATTGACCCGGGCGTGCGAAGAAATCGGCCGGAATCCAGACACCCTGGAGCGCACCGCGTGTGTCCTTGTCGAGACGGAAGGGGCAGTGGGGCGAGGGAGCAGTCATTCATCCCGAAACCAGTCGGTTGCGCCGATGTCGAACGATCAGCTGGTCGAGGTCCTCGGTACATACAAGGACCGCGGTTACTCCCACGTGATCGTCTGGATCGATCCGAACACACCCTGGGCGATCGAGCGGTTCGGCCCGGTGATCGAACAGTTGAAACAGTGACGAGAAACGACTGCGGCCTGAACGGAATCGGGGAAGATCGTCTTGAACTTCGCGGTCACCGGAGCACATGGATTTGTCGGACTCAACGTCGTCAAAACGCTGGCCGACCAGGGGCACCATATCGTGGCAGTGGCCCGTCGGAAGCCGGATGAATGGGTACGTGAGTTTCTTTCCGGGTATTCCGGGATCGAGCACGTTATGGCGGACGTCAGTGACCATGGCGGGTTGAACGCGGCGCTCGATGGCCGGCAATTCGACGCGTTCGTCCACGCAGCGGTAATCACGGCGACAACGCTCGAGGTCGAGCGTGACGAAGCGGCACGGATTATTCACGTCAATACCGGCGGAACCATCGAGGCGCTGGAAGCCGCTCGTAAGACCGGAGCCAGCCGGTTCGTGTATGTGTCATCCCCGTCAGCGATCGGGGACGTGACG
>SKKR01000441.1 GCA_007123655.1 Thermomicrobiaceae bacterium | reverse complement strand
GACCTTCAGGCTGAAGGGCCGGTTGGACACGCCCACGCCCGGCTAGCGAGATCCCGGGACATCGTCGACGTCGTCAACGAGCGGTTGCGTGAGGAGCCGTTACTCTTCCTGCACGATGCCGGCGCCGGGTGCGAGGAGTGCGATCTGGCGCGGGCGAGCTTGTACCGCTAGAGGACGAGCACGGAGAACTCCGCTCCCGCGAGGCACCGTCGGATTCACTGTCCGAAATCCCCACGATGCTTGATAATTCCCGCACGCGACGATCATCGAGGGGCGTGCCGGTGAAGGATGCGGTACTCGCGATCGATCAGGGAACCACCAGCAGCCGGGCGATCCTGTTCGGCCACGACGGTGTGCCACTTCTTGGCAAAACGACGGAGTTCCCTCAGGTTTATCCCGAGCCAGGCTGGGTAGAGCACCGACCGGACCAGATCTGGCGGTCTCAACTTGACGTAACGCAACTCGTCCTTGACTTCGCGGTCGCTTCGTCAGTTGATGTCGCGGCAATTGGCATCAGCAATCAGCGGGAAACCACAATCATCTGGGACAGAGTTACCGGTGATCCCATCGGCAATGCCATCGTCTGGCAGGATCGCCGGACCGCGGGCTGTTGCGAAGAACTGCGGCAGGCGGGATGGGAGCCGGATATCCGGCGGAAAACCGGACTGGTCATCGATCCATACTTCTCCGGCACAAAGCTGCACTGGATGCTCGAGCACGTCGATGGGCTTCGATCGCGTGCCGAGAAGGGCGAGATCGCGTTTGGGACCGTCGACAGCTACCTGATCTATCGCCTCACGGGGGGCAAAGTGCACGTCACAGACGTGACTAACGCATCTCGCACGATGCTTTTGAACATCCACACACTCGACTGGGACGACGACATCTTGCGAGCGTTGCACATCCCTCGAGCGATGCTTCCAGACGTGCGCAGTTCGAGCGAGGTCTACGGCTACACAGACCCGAGTCTCGTCGGGCGAGAGATTCCGATCGCCGGTGCCGCCGGCGACCAGCAGGCAGCGACGTTCGGCCAGGCCTGTTTCAAACGGGGGATGGCCAAGCAGACCTACGGTACCGGAAGCTTCATGCTGATGAACATCGGAGACGAACCGATGGTCTCAGAGTCCGGCCTGCTCACAACAATCGCCTGGGCAATCTGTAACGACGTGACCTACGCGCTCGAAGGGGCTATCTTCATCACTGGCGCGGCCGTTCAGTGGCTCCGGGACGGGCTTGGAATCATCACAGACGCGGGCGAGACCGAGGCGCTGGCGAGGTCGATCGAATCCATCGGCAGAGTGTATCTGGTTCCAGCGTTTACCGGCCTCGGGGCACCGTACTGGGATCCGTACGCCCGGGGCACCATCGTAGGGTTAACACGTGGAACCGGACGCGCCGAGATCGTGCGGGCCGCCCTGGAGGCCGCGGCCTTCCAGACACGGGACGTGCTGGATGTGATGCAGGCTGAATCCGGCTATGACCTTCGCGCGCTGAGAGTCGACGGCGGGATGGTTGAGAACGACTTCCTCATGCAATTCCAGGCCGACATCATCGGTCGGCCGGTCCAGCGCCCGTCTGTCACGGAGACCACCGCACTCGGAGCGGCGTATCTGGCCGGGCTCGCGGTCGGGTTCTGGAATGACCAGGACGAGATCAGCCGCAACTGGCAACTGGATCGGACCTTCGAACCGTCATTGGGTGAACATGAACGTCACTCCCTCTACGCGGGCTGGCAACGCGCCGTGGAGCGGTCGCGCGGGTGGAGTCAACCCGATGAATGAAGAGCGCACACAGTCTGAAGAACCCTACATGAGCCACGAGGGCTCCCCGGAACATCTTTCCGATCGCCAGTTCGACATAATTGTCATCGGCGGGGGGATCAACGGCACCGGGATCGCCCGCGACGCGGCAATGCGCGGTTTACGGGTTCTACTGCTGGAGAAAGGGGACTTCGGCGAGGGGACGACCGCCTGGTCCACCCGTTTGATCCACGGCGGACTTCGCTATCTCGAACATGGCGAAATCGTGCTCGTTCGGGAGTCCTTGCGCGAGCGGGAGATCCTCTTCCGCAACGCTTCTCATCTGGTCAGGCCGTTGTCATTTCTGGTGCCGATTTACCGCTCAAGCAAGCGCGGTCGCTGGCTGATCCGGCTCGGCATGCTCGCCTATGACGCGCTGTCGCTCGATCGCAGCTTTCCCGGACATCGCATGCTTTCCCCAGCGGAAACGATCCGGCGCTTCCCGGGTCTCGATGCCGCCGGCCTGACCGGGGCGGCGACCTACTACGATGGCCAGATCGAATTTCCCGAACGACTCGCTCTGGAGAACGCTCTCGACGCGGCCGACCACGGTGCAATTGTGTGCACCTACACCCGGGTGGACCGTCTTCTCACCGATGGGCTGCGTGTAACGGGTGTCGAATACACCGATCTGCTCGATCCCGCCGGACCGAGTTACCTGGCACACGCGCCGGTCACGATCAACGTCACCGGACCCTGGGTGGACGGAGTTGCGCACGGCGTCACGTCCCGGCGCTCCATCG
>SKKR01000024.1 GCA_007123655.1 Thermomicrobiaceae bacterium | reverse complement strand
GATCGGGTGGCGCAATTCCGGGAGAAACTGCAGCATCGCGACGACGTGATCGACGCCAGGGTCGATTCGATCGACCAGGGAATGATCACCATTCGGCTCGTCACGACCGGCGGCATTCCAATGGGGCCACTCGACAACGCTGTCTGGGAGCTTACGCGAGCGGGCACCTAGTTCCAGGCCCGCGGTCAGTCGGGCTTCAGCGCCTTCCGTTCCAGATGGGCGGACGTACACACAACGCGACGCAGGACTAAAGTCACAGTACGACAGTCCCAGGTACCGAACAACCTGGGACTTCGTCTGGTTGACGCTCTCGTGGTGTACGGATACGCTAGGAATCAGCGTTATGGTTAATTCGCGGATGTATCCGGCGCGCGCTGCCTACTCTGGAACACGAAAGCAGGCCTGGAATGCTGGCCGACTCAAATCCACCAGACCGGAATCGCCACTCGGAACCGGGAAGCACGCCTGCTGACGCGCATCGCCAGCAGCAGGAATTGCGTCGAGCCCGCTCGCTTATCCGACTGCTCAAGTCGAGTGACGATGACGCACTCGAGGACCAGGAACTGCGCGAAGAGTTCGACCGGCTGAACAACCTGTTGCAGCGAATCGATCAGATTGCGCAGCGGGAGGAACTCAGGTCAGACGAGCCCGAAGAGCCCGCGCCATTTTCCGAACCGGAGACCGAGGTGGAACCGATCGGGGCAGTGCCCGTGACGGACGTGGATCAGGATTCCTTCCCGCTGGATCCGGATCTCGAACCGTTCAGTCCTCATGACTACGGCGCGCGGGAACATCACGAAGCGGAACGGCCGGACGAACCGGTCGACGCAGCGTTTCACCACGGCGAGGCACAGGATGAGCCGGCCGGCGATGCCGCGGACGACGAGGCGGGCATGGACCCACCAGAGCAGGAAGCGACCCGGGGCACCGACGAGAACCTGGCGCGCTGGTGGGTCAATTTCAACGGAGATATCAGTCTTGAACGCCTCGCGAAGCTGCGGGCGTTACTGAACGAATCGCCATTTACGATCGAGACTCGCTTTGAAGAGATCACGGACGGGCTTATCGTGCTCCGTGTCGTGACCGACCGCCATATTTCGATGGAACAGGTTGACTGGATCGTCCGTCAGATGATGGATTCGGTCGGGCTTGACCGCAACTCGGCCATCGTCTCGCGTCAGTAGCTAACGAATGGTAGCCACCGATGGGATTTTACGGAGATCTTGAGGACCTTCCGCTACAGGACATCCTCTACGTCATATCCAGTCACGGAAAATCCGGTCTTCTGACGCTGTCCACCGGATCGCACGACATTTCGTTGCAGTTCCATCACGGCGCGGCTGCGTCTGTCACCGCGAGTGACGGGTCCATGAAAATCGGACAATTGCTGGTCTCGCACGGATGTGTGACGAACGAACAGATCGAACAGGCGCTCGGGTTACAAGCCGTCAACCCTGACTCGGCACGGATCGGGGACGTTCTCATCGATGTCGGCTACGTCACGCGAGAGCAGATCCAGAAAGCCGTCAATTCACAGCTGGAAGCGTCTATCTTCAGGATTCTGGTCCGGGGCGGCGGTACCGCGTCGTTCGAGCGCGCCGAGTCGGTCGAAGCGGATCCGATCACGGGCGGGATCCGGCTCGAATCGATCATCTTGAACGCATTGCGACTCGCCGACGAATGGCGGGCACTTCAGGATCCGGATACGATCCTGGTGTTGACTGACTCGTTGATCGATTCACACGCCGTCAACGAGCTTGATGATCAGGAACGCAAGATCGTCATGTCCGTGCTGAACGGAGACGCGACGATCGACGTCCTGGCGCTTCGAAGCGGGCTGTCCGCAAAGGAGTTCACCGAGACCCTGGAGCGGCTGGTGGAGCGAGGATTCATCGAAACTCGCAAGCTCGGGGAGTCAGACGATCCGCAACCGCAGCTGGCGGGACATTCGAACGGAGAAACCCGGGTTTGACGGTTCCCGGCAGCTATGCTCGCGTCAGCGCGCACCGGTTATCCGGGCCGCTGTGTTCAACTGACCTGTTTCGGGGTTCACTGGTCGCCCCAGTGGCCGGACGTGACGAGGCTCACCCGGGCGCGGGTTGTGTGTCCGGAATACGATGCGTTCGGCGGGAGATGCCTCGCCAGAGAATGACGGAAACCGATTCATGAGCCTCAGTGGTGATCTGGACGTCCTGCCCCTTCTTGATACCCTCCACGTTCTCGCCCGGCATCGAAAATCCGGGCGGCTGACTATTCGCACGGAAGTCGCCGACGTTACGATTACCTTCGACCGCGGCACGGTCCAGTCGGTCAGTTCCAGTGACGGATCGCTCCGAATCGGTCAGGTGCTTGTCGATCAGGGGTATGTTACCGAGGAGCAGATCGAGCAGGCACTCATTCTGCAGGAAGTGGCGCACGCCCCGAACCGCATCGGGGATGTGCTGATCGACGTAGGGTACGTGACGCCGAACGAGATTAGCCGCGCGGTCGCCGCGCAGCTCGAGGCGTCACTGGTCAACCTTCTGATTCAGGAACACGGGACCT
>SKKR01000073.1 GCA_007123655.1 Thermomicrobiaceae bacterium | reverse complement strand
GGTCGAGGGCCCGCAGCTTTTCATCCAGAATGTCCGGCTCGTTGCGGATTAGCCGGTAGGTCTCCCGGTCGAATCCGTCGAACTGGAAGTAGATGGAGGGTTGCAGTTCGGCCAGATCGGCAAGGAAGCGGTCGTCACTGGCGATGCGTTTTCCGTTGGTGTTGATCATGACATGCTTGATGGGCCGGTCCAGCGCCGCCCGGATCATCGGGATGATCTGCGGGTGGATCGTCGGCTCGCCGCCGGAGAACTGCACCACGTCCGGGCGGCCTTCGGCGGCAACGAAGTCATCCAGGATCTCGATAACCTCATCGAGCGTCAGGTTGAAGCCCGCCCCGGCGTTGGCGAAACAAAGCGGGCAGGTCATGTTGCAGGCGCTATTGACCTCGATGATCCCCACGCAGGCGTGCTGCTGGTGATCCGGGCACAGCCCGCAGTCATAGGGACAACCGTGCTCGATCTCCGTCGAGAACTGCAACGGGATCGTTCCCGGCTTGTTGAACTTCGACGCCCGGACATAGGCTTCGGCATCTGCGTACACCATCGATTCGAACCGGCCGTGGTCCGGACAGCGCTTCCGCATGTAGACGTTGTTATCCCGGATCAGGATCTTCGCGTCGATCATGCGGCGACACTCCGGGCACATGCTCCGGGTGAGCTCGAAGAAGACAAAGTCGGCATTCTGCTTGACGCGCGGTCGGCCGATCGATTCGGTGGACATAACCATCCTTGCCCGTTCGCCTGACGATACAACAGCGTTGACCATATATCACCAGACCCGAGCCGGATTGTCGGTAAGAGGCCTTACCGGTTGGGGAAACACGCGATGCAGGGGGCCGGACGGTCCAAGAGGGGAGCGCGACCCTACGTCGCGCCGGGCCCCTTCACGAACCGTCCCGGCGTGGCGCCAGTATGCTGGCCATCTTGGACGACCGCGGTCCCGTTGACGAAGACGTGTTCGATCCCGCTCGAGAGCTGGTGGGGTTGCTCGAAGGTGGCGTTGTCGGCCACCGTTTCCGGATCGAATACCACCACGTCCGCCATCATCCCCGCACGGAGCAGCCCGCGGTCCTTGATCGAGAGACGGTCCGCCACCGAGCTGGTCATCTTCCGGATCGCGTCCTCCCAGGTCAGCAGTCCTTCCTCCCGGACATACTTGCGGAGCACGCGCGGAAAGGTGCCGTAGCCGCGGGGGTGAAGCGGCCCTTCCGGCTCGGCCCAGGACGCGTCCACACCGCCGGCATCGCTGGAGACCTTGACCCACGGCCGCTGGATCTGCATCCGCAGATTGTCCTCGTCCATCATGAAGTAAATCGTCGCAGTGCCCTGCCGCTCCGAGATAAGCAGGTTAATGACGGTATCGACCCAGTGCTCGTTCCGCATCTCGACGATCTCGCTCAAGCGTTTGCCGACGTACGGCTGGTTCTCCGGCAACTGGAACCCGACCGGCATGATGTTCTCGATACCTGCCGAACGCGCCCGGCCGGTGTAATCGCTCTCCGGATCGGTCATTTCCCGATGCAGCCGCTCGCGCACCTCGGGTTTGGCGAGGTTCTCGAAGAACTGCCCGCCCTCGGCCACCCAGGTCGGGATAATTGCCGAGAATCCGGTCCCGCTGGCGATGTATGGATACATGTCGGCGGTGATGTCCATCCCCCTGGCGCGAGCGTTCTCGATTCGCTCGATCACCTCCGGCATCAGGTGCCAGCTTGCCTGGCCGGTCGCCTTGAGATGGTAGATCTCGACGGGAGCGCCGGAGCGGTCGCCGATCTCCATCGCCTCGGCAAGCCCGGACAGAATGTGCTCATCCTCCGAGCGCATATGCGTGATGTAGGTACCGTGATACTCGGCTACGACCTTACAGACCTCGACGATCTCATCGGTTCCCACGAAGCTGTCCGGCGGGTAAATCAGCGCATAGGTGATCCCGAAGGCGCCGTCTTCCATCGCCTCGGCCATGACCCGGCGCATGACATCGAGCTGCTTCTCGCCGGCCGGCCCGGGATCCATCCCGCAGCCGTAGCGCCGGAGCGACCCGCCCGCGAGGTAGGAGCCCACGTTGGGGGACACGCCGGTCGATTCCATTGCCTCCAGCCAGTGACGGAACCTGGTCCAGCCGGGCGCGATCTCCGCCCACTCGCCGACATCACCGTCGGCCAGCAACCGGCCGGACATCGGGTCGGTGAATCGGCCGCCCGCCGGCGCCGGGGTCCAGCCCTCGCCCATGATCTCGGTCGTCACGCCCTGGGTGATCTTGGAGACGCAGCGGCCATCCCGCATCAGCGGAACGATCGAGTGGCTCTGGATGTCGATGAAGCCGGGACAGACGATCTTGCCATCGGCCTGGATGACGCTGGCCGCGTTCTCGACCGGCACGCTTCCCGGTGCGGCAACGTCCAGAATCCGGTCGCCTCTGATCAGGACATCGCCGTACTTCCACGGGTTGCCAGTACCGTCGATAACGCGGGCTCCGCGGATGAGTGTGTCGATGTTATTCACGAATCAATTCTCCCTGTGTTTGGTCCAGTAACAGACCGGATACTAACATG
>SKKR01000352.1 GCA_007123655.1 Thermomicrobiaceae bacterium | reverse complement strand
TGGTGAACTCCGGCGAGTGCCGGGCGTCGATTCCCTCATTCCGAAAGTCTTTGCAGATCTCGTAGACACGCTCGAACCCGCCGACGATCAGACGCTTCAAGTACAGTTCGTCCGCGATTCGCAGATAGAATGTCTGATCGAGCGAGTGGTAGTGAGACGTAAACGGCCGGGCCGCTGCTCCTCCATAAAGCGGTTGAAGCGTCGGAGTTTCGACCTCCATGAACCCGCGACTGTCCAGAAAGCGGCGGATGGCGCTGACGATCTTCGTTCGTTTGATGAAGATGTCTCTGACCTCTTCATTGGAGATGAGATCGGCGTAGCGCTGGCGGTAGCGCGTCTCGGTGTCCGCAAGACCGTGCCACTTCTCGGGCGGAGGTGTCAGGGCTTTTGAGAGTAGCGTGAAACCGTGCGTCTGCAGCGTAATCTCGCCCATGCGAGTGCGGAAGAGGTATCCACGCGCTTCGACGAAGTCGCCCATGTCGATCATGCGCTTGAACCAGGCGTGGTCCTCTTCGCCGAGATCGTTGCGACGGAGGAAGAGCTGGATCTGCCCGCTGCCGTCCTGAATGTGGCAGAAAATGGATTTCCCCATGTCGCGGATCGTCATCACGCGACCGGCCAGGACTAATTCCTCGGAGTCATGACCCCCGCCAAGAGACGCTTCCAAGCTTTCGAAACGTTGAATGGCTTCATGTGCCGTGTGTGTCCGTCGTGCGCGTGGTGGGTACGGATCCACGCCCTGTTCCCGCATCTCGCGGATCTTGGCCAGCCTTCGCTCCTGGTGTTCACTCAGCGTCATCGCTCGTTGCCCTGCTTCCCTCCGGTCCCCGGATCTCCGATATCGGGGTTGCGACACAAAAAAGCCGCGGACCATCATGTGTGGTCCGCGGCAAAGGTACTCTGTGCGGGAGAACTACTCAACCTTTTCGATCGTGAAAGTGGTGTCTCCGCCCGGTGCGCTCACAACTACCGACTCACCGACTCGCTTGCCCATTACCGAAGAACCGACGGGCGACTCCGTTGAGATCGTTCCGTGGAGCGTGTTCGCCTCTTGTGGGCTTACCAGCGTCCAGGTGTCGGTTTCACCGTACTCATCGCGAAGTGTCACGGTCGATCCGAATTGGACGACGTCAGTAGCTTCACCCCGAGCAACGACTTTGGCGCGCCGGAGGATGTGTTCGATTTCCCGCATGCGCGCTTCGATGATGACGAGCTCTTCTTTTGTTTCTTCATACTCGCTGTTGTCTGAAACGTCTCCGTCCGAAGTGAGTTCCTGAATTCGCCGCGCGACCGAGGGATGCTTCTCGGTGCGGAGCTGCTCGAGTTCCCGTTCCAGACCAACTTTGCCCTGCTCAGTGAGGATCACAGGACTATCGGATGCCATAGTTACCCTTCTTTCGCCAGCACTAGAACCTGCACATATCACGCACGAAGAACCTCGCTCGCGGATTTGGCGAGTACTCGAACTCCGCTGAAAGCATTCTCTGTACGTTGCCAGGCGGGTTGGTATCTGTGCTTGGCCGTATACCAAAAGCCGAGGACCAACGTCCTCGGCCTCCCGTGCGAGTGATTGAAGTATAGCCGAACATCGCGTTTCGTGTAAAGTTCGACCTTAACGACATTCTCACGACGCAGCCCGCAGACCGTGTCGCTGGTGGGTGAGAAGGGACTCGAACCCCTGACCTCACGGATGTGAACCGTGCGCTCTAACCGGCTGAGCTACTCACCCAATCGCCGCATTTTTCAGTATAGCCGCTGTTCGTTCGAGAGACAACGCCGGCTTAGCTACTCCGAAGGCATCTCGAACACGGCGAGTGTCTGCTGAATGAGCGCCTCGGCCTGGCTTAACGCCTGCTCCAGCCGGTTGCGCTCCCGCCGGAGCCGGGTCAACCACGGGTAATAGCTCTCCGGGGTCCCCCGGCGGCGTGCGAGTTGACGTGCTGGTTGGAGTCCCGGCAGTGGCTCAGCCGGCACGGCGGGATCCTGCTCGAACTCTCCCGAGACGGTGTAGTTCACCGGAATCAGAATGCGGCTGACTCCAGTCACACAGCCGTTGTATAGCGCGATCTCGTCGTCCGTCGCGTGTTCGTCCAGCTGAAAATCCCGCAGGCGTTCCGTGGCGGACTTCAACCGTTCGGCAAGTTCGATTGTGTTTGAGAGATCCAGGTCTGACTCGGAATCGAGTTGAAGCGATCGAAGCGTTTCCAGGACCTCTTCGGCAACCTGTGCCTGATCGAACTTCAGGACCGGTGAATGACATAGCCGAAAGACCGTCGCCAGCAGAATCCTGGCGTCCCGCGCCAGAAACGCGGGATCGATCTTGTCCACCGTGTCGTCTCGGGTGTGCCACCACCAGCCCAGTCCACCGCCGCGGCCCAACAAGGCACCGATGCCGGTTGGTGTCTCTTGCTCGGGTTGTTGGGAAATCGAGCAATAGAACGATGGAACTCCGGCGCCCCAGAACGACTGGTCACCTAGTCGGCCGATCCGATCGTACCGCAACTCGGCCCCGGCAACGTCGCCGAAGATCTGTCTGGCCAGCAGCCAGGTCTCCGCCATCGTGCTCGCCGAGCTGAGATCCGTCGCGCCGATGCCTCCGGGAGAATCGATGTTAACGTGCGCCAGGCAGTAGTGATGGGTGAGTGACCAGAACTCGTCGGCGTACCAGGCGGACGTCGCATAGCGAGCGTGTGAATGACCGGACCAGAATGCTATACGCAGCCCGTGTCGAAGCTCACTTCGGTGTTCACCGAGTATCCGGGCGCATTCAAGCATCGACGCATTGGCGCTGCCATTATCCATTGCGCCGTAGTACCAGGAGTCAACGTGCCCGCTGAGAAGCACGTGCGTCGGCATTGACCCGGGATGCGTGAGATCCGCGACGAGCACGGGCAGCGGACGCCACCCGGTGTCAACGCTGGTGACGATCCGCACCTTGGCTGTTCCGGATGACAGGGCGTTACGCAGCCGAGTCGTTCCCTCCTCATCAACCGAAATGTGAGGGATCCGCGGCATGAGGCCGAGTGTGTTCGGTGTTGGATTTCCCCAAACCGGCGAGATGGTCATCTCGTGCATCTGCGGTCCGCTGTTGTGGATCACGGCCGCGGCGCCCGCTGCCTCCGCCGGCGCGACGGTGTTCGGCGTGGCAAGCCCCTCGGTGAGGACGGCCTTCCTGCGAGCGTCGATCTCCGCGAAATCCCCAGAACGTCCACTTCCCCCGTCGATCAGCTCCAGCTCGAGCCCGTTTGCGGGAGTCGACGGGGAAAACGAATGCGTAATGCACGGAATATCAGCGTCTTCTCCCACGATGACCAGTTTCGCCGACTGCGGAAGGCTGACATAGCAAACCGGGTGGTAGCGCTGGCATTGAAAGCCGTACGCTTCCAGTTCACGCTCGATGTAGTCGAACGCTTTGCGTTCATCTTCCGAACCGGAAAGCCGCTCCCACTGGGCAATCGTTCGGGTGTGACGCATCAGTCGTTCGGAATCGATTGAGTCCAGCAGGCTGGATTCAGTCTCGACCATGTACGCTTCTCCCGACCGGCGCTGCTATCTCAGCTCCGCGACGCATTCGATCTCGACGATGGCGCCTGCTGGCAGGCGCGACACCTGAATCGTGCTGCGCGCGGGCTGCCCTTCGCCGAAATACTCGGCGTAGATCTCGTTGAAGGCCTGGAAGTCGTCCAGATTGGTCAGGAAACAGGTCGTTTTGATGACATTCTCGATCGAGGATCCAGATGCTTCCAGCAGGGCACTGAGATTACTCAGTACCTGCCTCGCCTGCGTCGTAATGTCCCCTTCAACCAGCTTTCCGGTCGCCGGGTCAAGCGGGATCTGACCGGACGTAAACAGCATATTGCCGAACTTGACCCCTTGCGAATACGGCCCGATTGCGGCCGGCGCCTTGTCGGTCGTCACCGTTTCTTTCGGCATGACGGCAGAATCCTTTCTTCGAGGCCCTTCGTTCAAGACACCTGGTGCTCGCCAACGATTTGGCCTGCTGACTCTAGCACCGGCCAGATACCCGGTCAATTCCGGCCTGATCTGGCGTAGGATTGCCGCTGAACGCACGCGGTGAGAGGGTCGGCATACGTGAACGTGTCCGTGATCATTGTCAACTTCAACGGCATGGAGTTCCTGCCAGCCTGTCTCGATGGGTTGCAGGCACAGACTCGAGCGGTCGACGAAGTAATCGTCGTTGATAATGGATCGACCGATGGATCACCCGAATGTGTCTGTGACTTCTACCCGTATGTACGTCTGATCGCAACTGGTGAGAATCTGGGGTTCGCGGCCGGCAATAACCGCGGGATTCGCGCGTCGTCTGGTGACTGCCTGATACTGCTGAACAACGATACGGTGCCCGGGCCGTCGTTCATCGAGAGTGTGCTGGAGCCGCTCGAACGCGCTGACCCGGTGAGCGCGGTCGCCGGCGTGCTGGTGTTCTCAACTAATCCGGACCGGGTCGCCACAGCGGGGATTGAGATCTTCGACAACGGACTGGCGCTGGACGCCCGCACCGGCGAAGTGTGGAGAGACTTGCCGGCCGAGTTTTCCGTGTTCGGGCCCTCTGGAGGGGCGATGGCCGTGCGACGGTCTGCGCTTGATGACATCGAGCTCTTTCCGGAGCCGTATTTCCTCTATCTCGAAGATGTCGATCTTGCATGGCGACTTCGACTGCGCGAACACGAAACCGTCGCCAGAAGTGATGCATGGGCGCTGCACGTGTACTCCGGAAGCTCGGGGCATGAATCCCCGCTCAAGGATTACTATCTCGCACGGAATCGGATCTGGACCCTGATCAGGTGCTGGCCAGGATCGTTCTGGCGCAGATTCTGGTGGAACGTGCTCCTATACGAGCTTGGAGCACTCGGATTTGGGGTTGTTCGGTTTCGGCCCGAAATCGTACGGGGACGTCTTGCGGGCTGGGCCGGCTATGCCCGATTGCGACAGACACGCAAACAGATACAGCAATCTGTAACGTCCGCTCCCGCCCAGTTGTTATACTGGGTGTGTCCCGCGCCGGCTGCTCGTGTCCATCTCGGGCTTCGACGCACAATTGCACGACTCAGCCGGGCAAACGGACGCAATGATTGATGACGTTCAGCCCGTCACGGCTACAAGAACGGGCCGTGCAACCTTGCACCTGCATCCTGAACCGGGAAGGACGGGGCCTTGACCGTTCACGCACAGCGCCAGGCGCATGCCGGCAGCCAAGTGACTGCAAACGGGACACTTCTCAATTCCCTGTTCTCCATGTTATTGACTATCACCGCGATCGTTGCGTTTGTGATCGCGCTTCTGGCGAGCGCTGTCGTCGCGTACGGGCTGTACTACCAGGATCAGGTCTATCCCGGTGTGCAGGCAATTGGAGTCGACATAGGCGGCGTTAGCTCCTCCCAGGCGCAGGCCGCGCTTGACGAGCGAACGTCAACCTACCTGACTCGGGATATCGTGCTCGAATACGAAGGGCAGTCATTCGTCACCACACCGGAAACGCTCGGTGCGACCTTTGACAACGAACGAACCGTCGAACGGGCGTACGAATTCGGGCGAAGCGGAAACTGGTGGGCTGACTCCAGGGACTGGCTCGATTCCCTGATCTTCGGGCACGACGTTGGTGTCGTCGCTTCGGTGGAACCGGTCGCCGTGGAGGCGTACCTGTCGTCGATCGCGAACGAGGTCGCAATCCCTCCAACAACGCCGACGTTCCAGTTGAACAGCGACGGTCAACTCGAGATCACTCAGTCGTCCGCGGGTCTTGGAATCGACTCGACCGAGGTCATGTCCGAGCTTCGGAGTGAGTTCTCCTCGCTCGGTGAGGGACCGGTTCAGATTTCAACCGTGACGCTGGACCCTGCATATGACGAGGAGGCGCTTGCTCCGATGCAGGAGCGCGTGTCCGCGATTCTTGAAGACGAGTTCGTCATGGAATATGGCGATTACCAGTGGGCGCTTGACGCCCACTTAATTGACTCCGTCCTTGTGATTACGACAGACCCTTCGACCGGCGAAACCGAGCTAACCGCAAACACAGAGCGTTTGAGCCGGTATATTGCCACGGTTGCCGCTGAATCCGGCGCGGATGGGCGTGATGCCCGCGTCCGCTGGAACGGTGAATCATACGACGTGAATCCATCCGTCGATGGATGGACGATCAACGTCGATGATTCAGTCGAACTCGTTGAAGCGGCGCTTCTCTCGGGTGAGCATCGTGTGGAACTGGCGACAGACCCGGTCGAACCTGCCATCACCACCGCCGCCGCGGATCGTGCTGCCGACTTCGGGAACGATCTGGTGAATTCCCGCTTTGAACTCACCTGGGACGAAGGTGAGACCGACCTTGGCGGGTCCGTAATTGCGGCGGCGATGAGTTTCGAAAACAACACCGATACGGGCGAGATTGTTCATCGGGTCGACGTCTCGGAACTGACCCGCTATCTGTCGAGCATTAAAGGCAATGTCGATGTCGAACCGGTCAACGCCGACCTTCGCTACTTCAATGGCGAGGTCGTCGTCCAGAGCGAAGAGTCCTACGGTCTGGAGATGGATCGAGAGGCGTCTGCACAGGCGATTGCCGACGCCGTCGAAGCGGGTGAAGACCGCGCCGAGATCACCGTCAATGAGGCCGCGCCTGACGTTACCGCGGCGATGGCGGGTGAAATCGAGATACGCGAGATGCTGTCCTTCGGCGAGACGTATTACGGTGGGTCATCAGCCAACCGGGCACATAATGTGGAGCATGCGACGAGACTGGCGAACGGAGCGCTTGTGCCTCCGGGAGGGACTTACTCGTTTGTAGACAGCATCGGCGGCGAGATATCTGAGGAGACCGGGTACGCACCGGGGTTCGGAATCGAAGCCGCAACAGACGGTGGCGTGACGACCGTTCCCTCAATCGGCGGTGGTGTCTGTCAGGTGTCAACAACGGTGTTCCAGGCCGCGTTCTGGGCGGGTATGCCGATCGTCGAGCGAAACTGGCATCTCTACTGGATGCCGATCTACGGGCAGGACCCATCCGGGATGACGGGGCTCGATGCGACGATCGCCACCACCGCCGGGCTCGATTTCAAGTTCGAGAACACCACCGGTGACTGGATCGCCATCGTCGCCAGCGCCAACGGGAACGCCAACCGGTTCGAGATCTGGGGAACCGATCCAGGATGGAACGTTGAAACCGATGGCCCGCACATCTCCAATCGCGTCAGCGCGTCGTCTGAGACCGTCGTCGAGGAGTCAGATGAGTTCGCAGCGGGTACCCGGATTCAGGTCGAATCGGCGCACGACGGGTTCGACGTTGAAATTCGCCGGTGGGTGTACAACAACAACGGTGACGAGATCGATTCGCTGGTTCTTAACAGTACCTATCAGCCCGCATCCAACCGTGTCCTTGTCGGCACAGGAAACTGACCCGGGCGAGCCGCCTCGGGAACGATTCTCCTGCCTCCGCCGAAACGTCTCAGGCGGAGGCGCATCCTTTGCGATTGTCTTCCACAGCAGCTGTTGGCCCATTCTCCGCTGAACCGCTAGGATTCAGTGGACGAGTCGTGACGTTCTGCTCAAACGAACCTGCATGAGAGGTGAAGCCGGGTCCAATGAGATTTCCATTCCCTGACAAACGCATCATCGTTGCTGGAGCGATGATCGGAGCGGCCGTTGGCGCCTGGGCCGGGTCACGCAGTCGCGATTATCTGAACCGGGGCGAGATCCCGACGCTTATCGACTGGTCCGGCGCTCGCACGTTTGCATCCCGCATGAATACGCATTCCAGGCTGGACGCGGATGCGCGGTCACACCTTACGCAGCATTATCAGTCCCTGGTCGAGCAGGCGACGCCCGTCGTTTCGGACTACACCGGAATGGAACTCCCATACGATCTGACCGGCGTTTACAGCTTTGACCGGATCGACTGGGTGGATGCCAACGTCCGGAACTTTCAAACGCTGTTTGAACCGATCGAGCAGTTGAATCCGCTTCGCGATGAAGGACAGGCTACCACCTTCAGCGTAGCCTGGGGAACGGTCAACCAGCGCATCCTCACGGCGGAAGTCGGGTTCCTGCTCGGCTATCTGGCGCGCCGGGTGCTCGGACAGTACGATATGACGCTGCTCGGACGGGAGCCAGTCGAGGGCGGTCGCCTCTATTTCGTGCATCCGAACATCGTAAACGTGGAACGCAACCTCCGCCTGCCGTCCGGGGATTTCCGACTCTGGCTGGCGTTGCACGAGGTCACCCATGCGTTTGAATTCGAGGCCAATCCCTGGCTGCAGGATTACTTCAACTCGCTGCTGCGCGAGTACATAACGCATCTGAACAAGGACGCGGAGCATCTCAAGCGTGGCCTCGACGGCCTGCGCATCTTCTGGCGGCGGGCGCGCTCGGGCGAGTCCATGACGGGAAACTGGTTCGAGTACGTGATGAATCAGGAGCAGCGGGAGTTGTTCAGCCGGATGCAGGCGCTAATGTCGGTCGTTGAAGGCTACAGCAACCACGTCATGAACGCGGTCGGCAAAGATCTCATCCCGACCTATGATTTAATCTCTCGACGTTTCGAGCGGAGACTCCGTCAACGCACGTTTGTTGAAGTCATGTTCGCTCGGATCACCGGCCTGGACGTGAAGATGGAGCAATACCGAAAAGGCGAAGCGTTCATCAACGCGGTATGCGAAGTCGGCGGTCATGACCTCGCGAAACGTGTCTGGGAAGGCCCGGACATGCTGCCCACACTGGACGAGATCAACAACCCGCAATCGTGGATCGACCGGGTCAGGGGATAGCGCGAAACGATCTCGCGCGGCCTGACGGGTCAGTGACGAAAGTGGCGGATATGCGTAAACACCATCGCGGCTCCCGCCTCGTTGGCGGCGGCGATGGTTTCCGGATCCCGGTTGGATCCTCCCGGCTGAGCGATGGCGGACACACCGGCCCGTACCGCTTCCTCGACTCCGTCCGCGAACGGGAAGAATGCATCGCTGGCGAGCACTGCCCCGTGAGCGCGTTCTCCGGCGCGCTGAATGGCCAGTCGCACTGAATCCACTCGATTCGGCTGTCCGCCACAGATACCGACCGTCGCGCCATCTTTCGCAAGTACAATCGCATTCGACTTGACGTGCTTCACAACCGACCAGGCGAACGTGAGATCAGCCCGTTCGTGTTCGTTCGGTCCGCGCTCGGTCGCGACGCTCCAGGAGTCGGGGTCGGGCGTTGCCCGGTCGGTCTCCTGGACAAGCATCCCGCCCGGGACCATCCGGACCTCGGACTCAGGTAACTCGAGCGTGCGTGACGTGTCGATCAGTTTGAGCCCTTTTCGCTGCTTCAGGCGATCCAGTGCCTCCGCTTCGAATCCGGGCACGAGGAGCACGTCGTATTTGCGCTTAGCGATCGTCTCGGCCAGCTCGCTATTGACGATTCGGTTCACCGCAATCACCCCGCCGAACGCGGAGATCGGATCACCGGCCAGCGCCCGCTGAAACGCGGTCACCTGGTCCTCCGCGACCGCGACCCCGCAGGGAACATTGTGCTTGACGATCACCGAGGCCGGTTCCGCGAATTCGGCGAGCGCCGACCAGGCTGCGGTCGCGTCCAGGTAGTTGTTGTAGGAGAGCGCGTCGTTGGAGACGACGTCCCATGCCCCGATCCCGCTCAACCCCGCCGGTCCAGTGCGTCGGTAGACTGACGCCTTCTGGTGCGGGTTTTCGCCGTAACGAAGGGAGTCGAGCCGGCGCCCACCAACGGCCAGTTCATCGGGAAATTCACCATTCCGCAGGTACTCCGCGATAAGTGCATCATACGTCGCGGTGTGCCCAAACGCGCGCGCAGCGAGTTCGCGACGTACGTCGGTCGTGATCCCAGCGGTCCCGCTTTCGCGGATGCGCGCGGCGATTCGTTCATAGTCACTCGGGTCGACCACCACC
>SKKR01000488.1 GCA_007123655.1 Thermomicrobiaceae bacterium | reverse complement strand
CGTGATGACGTTCACCAGCACGGTGCTTATCACCCGATATGACCTTGCGCTGGGCAGGATCGGGCAGATCTTCGCGCTGATGGGGATCGTCTTTTTCCTGTTCAGTGTCCTGTGCGGGCTCATGCTGCACGTTATCAAGACCAGGCGCGTCCTCGTCTGGGGCGGTCTGGGCGCCAGCGGACTCTACGTGTTCATGCTGGTAATCCACTCCCCGATCGAGGTCATGGTGCTGTGTCTGGTCGTCACCGTGGGGCTCATTGCGGCCCAGGTCAATACCGGGACCGTGGCGGTACTTCGACTACTGCCGTGGGCACGGGGAGCGGCGATGTCCTGGAACGAACTCGCGGTTGGCGTGGGGTTCCTCCTCGGCATCGGATCGGGATCGATCGGGCTCGCCGTCGGCGGCGTATCCGGACTTGGAGTAGCACTGGTGATCATCGCGCTGTTGAGTGTTGTAGTCAGTCTCATTGCTCTTCGGCTGTCCGGCTACACTGACGAGGAAGATGTGCGAGCACCTGGTCCGGCAAGTTCGTGAGTTCCGGGCGGCGCACTCAACTCGATCGAACGGGAGCATCATGCCCAGGCGGCTGATAATCGTGCTGTGCGTCCTGGCGCTGGCGGCAATCAGTAACACAAGCAGCTTCGGGCTCGTGTTCGTCCCGGCGGCTGAAGGTCTGGGCCTTGAGGTCGCGGCGCTCGGCGGGTTGCGGACGATCGAGAACGCGTCGTCGATCCTGGCCGCGCTTATGGTTGCGCCGCTCGTTGATCGATTCCCACGCAAGTGGTTGCTTCTGTCCGGCTATGGCCTGGCGACCCTCTCCGTCACCGTGCTCGTACTGCTGAACAACGTCGCCGGTGTCGTTTTGTTCTTTGCGCTGAACGGCGCGGCGATCATGAACGTCTTCGGCGCGATAACCGCCATGCCGGGTGATTTCGTGACCGGTCGCAGCTTGAACCGGATTATGGGACTGATCATCGGTTGTGTGGCGTTTACGTCTGTGCTCGTTGCTCCAGTCGTCGGGAACGTGTCGGATACGTTCGGCTGGCGAGCTGGCATGCTGGTCAGCGCCGGTGTTACCGGCGCCGCGTTTGTTCTGTCACTGCTGCTTGTGCCGGGGTATCGACCGCCGGCGCCGCACGATCACGGAGAGCGATTCCTGTCGCGGTACCGGCAGATCCTGGCGCGACGACATCTGCTCATGGTTCTGGGGAGCAATCTGCTGCGTTTCGCCCAGTTATCAGCGATGCTGACGTTCCTCAGCACGATCATGATTCAGCGATACGGTCTGTCGCTCACATCGATCGGCCTGATCTTTTCAGGGGTTGGCCTGACATTCTTCGCTTCCAGTTTCGGATCCGGAATCGTGCTTCACTGGTTGCGAACCTGGCGCGTTCTGGTCTGGGGTGGCTGCATGATCGTTGCTCTTTTGTCCGCGATGCTCATCGCGACTTTGCACCTCTGGCTGATGATTCCGGCGGTGTTTCTCTTCATCGGCGTCGTCGCGGCGCAGGAAAACGCGGGCACGATCGCCGCGCTGAGACTGGCGGGACATGCCAGGGGGGCTGCGATGTCCTGGAACGAACTGGCGGCCGGTGCGGGCGCGTTACTTGGGGTCGGATCCGGTTCGATCGGTCTGGCGCTGGGCGGAATCAGCGGTCTTGGGGTCGCTTTGACGTGCGTGACGGCACTGGCAACCGTCGTCTCCGTCGTCGCTCTTCGCCGGGCAAACTACTCGGACGATGATGGCAGCGGCGAGGTTGAGTGGACCGCGATTAGTTCGACTTCTTGCGGACCCAGCGATCCGAGTCGGGATCCTTCTTGTACTTCTGTTTGACCGCATTCCAGGCGACACGGTGGGCGCGTTCCTCGTCGCCATCGTATTGATCGATCGCGTTGTTGAACGCTTCCTTATAGATGTCCTGACCACCGGCGGGGACGTTGTTCTTGACCTGTTTCGGCAGCTCAGTTCGCTTGCTGTAGGGCATTTTGAAAACCTTTTCCGACGGAATGCGATTCAGACTGCGGCAGGTAACGCATCAGACGTGCCGTGGTGGTTTCCGGGGTTAAATGCGACGCGGAGCGTTGGGGGACGAAAACGCTCCGCGTCAAGGGAAGGGAAGGGATTGGGTTCCCGGGACATCAGCAGGGCGGCTGTGTCCCGGTACTCACTATTTTAATCAGGTTTACATAAGGCTGTCAAGAGCTTTTTCAACCTGATTCTGTATTAAGTAACGCAAGCGCCATGCCGCACGTTACGCACGGATCGAACGGATTGGACTGATTTGCCGTTCTGACGGGGAAATCGCGCTGGTATGTGTCAGGAACCGTGGTCGGCCATCTCATGGGCGATCGCTTCTTCGTCCAGCCGTCTGACGATCCCGTGAGCCAGAATGTAGGCACTTTCGATTGCTCCGGGATCTATCTCGTCGTTCTCGATTGCGCCGGGAGGACTGTCTGTCTGTGTGGGATCGGGGTGACCCATGATCGTCATCGCCTGGTAGCCTCGAATGAGCGCGGCGTATTGTTCCGTCGGCATTCCACGCTGGATGATT
>SKKR01000415.1 GCA_007123655.1 Thermomicrobiaceae bacterium | reverse complement strand
GAGAACTCACGAAACTCCCGGACCAGGTGGGCCTGATCGCTGTAGCCGAGGTCAAACGCCAGCGCCGCCCAGTCGACGTGACTGGCACCGGAGACCGCGTTAATCGTTCGCTGGAAGCGCTGGATTCGGGCGTAGAGCTTCGGAGTCAGCCCGATGTGATCGGAAAACAGCGAGATGAACCGGGAGTGGCTCAATCCGGAATCAGTTACCAGATCCCGGACGCTTCGCGTCGGGAACGGGCGATGGAACTCAGCGATCGCAAGTGAAACGGCAGGATGGTGCTGCCTGGCGTCAACTGCCCGGTCGGTAAGCTCAGATTCAAGAAGTGTCAGCACGTCGTCCGGGTTCTTTCCGGTGCAGAGTCGCTCGTGAAGGATGCGGGCGCGGCGGCTCCAGATATCAGCCAGTGGGACGTCAATCTCTCGAAAGTCGCTTGCCCGGTTTCCCAGGAGCGCGGCCGCACCTCCAGGTCTGAAATGAGCGCCGGCGATCGGACTGACGCAGCCAGGGTCAACGACGATCGGTGACGTCTGGGGACCCGAAATCAGTGAGCTCTCGAGTGGCTCAGACAGACTGATCACCAGTTCGAATGCCGCGTGCGGAAGCAGCCAATCCCGAGTTGTCACGACATTGTCAGAGTCGTAGTACCAGATCGTTTCGACGAAGGGTGCCAGCACCGGTCCCGGATTCCGGAAGCGTAACGCTTTCATTCGCTCATCGCTTCTGTCACTGGTGATCAATCGATTATGATGGCGCAGATTGTCGATCTAGGTACTGGTGCGACGCAACTGTTCAGCGACGGGTACTGGTATGACACGCGGGACGGTCATCGCTCAAACGCGCGCCACCTTGCAGGCAGTCTTCCGCCTCTTTGCTGTCAGTGCCAATCGTTCAACCCTGTGAGGTTATCATACTCTCCAACGGCCCTTATGTTATTCTAAGAGAGTGGCGCCAGCGTGCTTCGGTGTCACCCGGAATTGACGCCGAACCGGCTGCGTATGCCGGTATGGGGACTCATCGCGAAGTCGGACGATACGATCGGGCAACCATCCAGAGGTGGGGAAGTGAACAGCAGGAGTGAGTATTCCGTTTCCGCATTGTCGGACGGCACTCTCCTTGTGGCGACGAGCGATCTGGTTCGAAGCATTCGCCAGTCCGCCCGGTGGGAGACGTGCGTTGCGAGCGTTGTGCAGGGATTCGGGAGCGCAACCGGGGCAAGCAGATGCTACGTCGTGGAATTCCAGCGGTCGGCTGGTCGCGTTCTTGAGCTGAAAACGCATTCAACCTGGACGCCAGCATCAGATACCACCTGTGAGAATGCAGAGCTAGTGGCGACTGTGGTCGACGCGACGGACATTACGTCCTGGTCCCAACCCTTGGTCTCCGGACCCGGAGGAATGCCGTGCGGGGATTACCCGGAGACCATCCGCCAGTTCGTGAAATCCCGGGAAACTGACGCCGTAATGCTGTTTCCGCTTCGCGTCAAAAACCAGTGCTGGGGGCTGATCGGTGTGGAAAGGCAGGAAGGGACGGAACCCTGGTCCGAAACGGAGTCCAGCGCGTTGAATCTGATCTCGGAGGCGCTCTCGGCTGCGATCGAACGCTCAACATTAGTAGAAGATCAGGCTCGCCGCGCTGCGGTGTTCGAGCACTCAGAGGATGCGATCATCTGCAAGCGGCTGGACGGGATCGTAACCGAGTGGAACAGGTCTGCCGAACGAATTTACGGCCACACTGCCGATGAGATGATCGGTGAATCAATCACCCGGATTATTCCGGACGAGTTGCACGGAGAGTTTCAGGACATTATGCGCCGCCTACGGGCGGGACGGCGCATCGAACACCACGAGACCGAGCGGGTCCGCAAGGACGGCGTGCCGGTGGCTGTTTCGCTCAGTATCTCGCCGATATACGGACCCTCCGGCGAGATCAGTGGCGCGGTATCGATCGCACGGGACATCACCGAACGGAAGAATTCCGAAATTGAACTTCGATCGAGCGAAGAACGCTTGCGGCTGGCGCTCGAGGCCGGAAGCATCGGCGCCTGGGACTGGAACGTTCAGACGAACACCGTCATCTGGTCTCCGAATATGGAGCGGTTGCATGGACTCGACGAAGGTACCTTCGATGGCTCGTTCGAGACGTTTAGGACGACGATTCACCCGGATGACTATGAACGTGTCCTCGAGGCTGTGAGCCGGTCGCTGGAAGGCGCAGAGGAGTACGCCGTCGAGTATAAGAGCCTACGGTCGGACGGAAGCTATCAGTGGCTGGCTGCGCAGGGAAGTGTTGTCCGGGACCCCGCTGGCCGTCCGGTACGCATGACCGGGGTGTGCTTTGATGTGACGGATCGAAAAAGCGCGGAGTCAGCGAAAGTGGAGCTCTTGTCGCAGCTGCAGCGGGCCCACGCCGAAGCGGACGCTGAAGTGGGCCGGTTGCGGGAGATGCTGGAGCATGCACCGGCGATGATGGCGCTCCTCGACGGCCCGGAGCACGTCTTCGCTATGGCGAATGAGCACTATGTCAGGGCGGTGGGGAACCGTGAGCTAATCGGG
>SKKR01000454.1 GCA_007123655.1 Thermomicrobiaceae bacterium | reverse complement strand
TGATTACCCTCGCCGAGTTTCTCCGCCCACCAGAGTCCTTTTTCCTCCCAGTACCGACGGCTTTCCGCCGTCAGTGCCGGGTGATCGTGCGAAGACCTACCGCGTTCGTTGTGGCTCATTGAGCATCGATCCCTTCGCGTTTCCTGGCCTCCTGGATCGCTGTTTCCTGACGCTTCCGGAGTACATCAGACAGTTGGACCTCGTAGGGTTGCTCACCTTCGATGACTTTCAGGCGATCTGGAAGACGCGCGAGTTCGAGATTGAAGCGCTCCCGGCCTTCCTGGAGCGTCTCAGGCTTCAAAATCTCACCGGCCTGCATCACCGGCTCGAGCAGCGGCGTCCACTCGTCTCCCGGTGCTGGCTCGTCTCGCGCGCTGACCAAATCTCGCTCGTAGAAGCCATCCGGACCATACCTTCGCCAGACCTGTTTGGGACCGACCAGCGACATCTTGCCGGTGCTGAGCTTCAGGCGCCCGACGTTCTCGTACTCGACCAGTTTGTACGCCATATCCAGAATCGGAGAATCAGCCGCCGTTCCGATCTGGGTGCCGACTCCATAGGCATCGATCGGAGCCGCGACTCGGGTGAATTGCTCGAGTTCGAACTCGTCCAGCCCCCCACTCGCGATTATGCGGACATCCGTCAGGCCGGCTTCATCCAGGATCTTCCGAACGGAAAAACTCAGCTCCACGAGATCCCCACTGTCAAGCCGAACCGCCGCCACCCGATTTCCGTTCTCCTCGATCTCCTTCGCCACGCGCACCGCGTGGTGCGCGCCACGAACGGTGTCGTAGGTATCGATTAGCAGCGTCACCGGCCCGGGAAATGTATCGCGGAACACACGGAAGGCGTCGATTTCCGAGGGCCGGGATTCGATAAACGAATGCGCAACGGTCCCTGCGACGGGGATACCATACCGCTCCCCCGCCAGCAGATTACTGGTGCCGTCAAAGCCGGCAAGATAGGCCGAACGTGCCGCTGTCAGTCCGGCCTCTATACCCGGAGTGCGGCGCAGGCCGAAGTCGATCAGGGACGCATCTGGAGCCGCGATCCGGCACCGCGAAGCTTTGGTCGCCACGGCCATCGCGTAGTGAATCGCATTGATCGCCAGAGTCTCCGCAAGTTGCGCGTGAAGGATCGGCGCCTGTACCTCGAGCACCGGCTCGTTCGGGAACACGATCGAACCCTCCGGGATCGCCCAGACGTCGCCCTGGAACCTGAAATCACGCAACGCTTCGATGAAATCCGGTCGAATCTGCCCAGTCGAGTGAAGGTAGCCACGAACCGACTGGTCGAACTGCAGGGAAGCAAGCCGGTCCATTACCTCCTGGATCCCCGCGACGACCATGAACGAGCGGTTCTTCGGCGGTTTCCGGACCATCAGACTGAACGTGGCAGTGGAGTCCATCTCGAGCGCGTGGTAACTGGCGCCCATCGTCATCTGATACAGATCGGTGGCCAGTGCCACCTCGTGCAGACGTCGCCGATCTGACTCGACCATTCGCTCCATCTCCAGCTACGTGCGCCCGCGCCGCTCGCGCGATTGCCGGCTATCGTAGCAGGCTTCCACCGGGGTAACACACTGGAAGTCCGATTCGGGCGCTCGTAATGCTGCGGAGGGATTGTGGGCCAGAACAACGAGTGCACCCCGGATGTCCCGGCGTGCACTGCAGCTCCCGCGTCGAGGGAGGCTACTCCACGTGCATTGAGTCGCTGTGGTGACCCGGAATGAGATCGAACTCCTCGACCCGATGCTTCAGTTTCTCGATCGCCTCTGATTCGGTGCGTCCCGTCGCGGTCACCTCAACCGGGGACTTCAGCTGTGGCCCGCTCGGTAACGGTTCAGACACCAGTCCGGTGGCGACCCAGACACTCGCGCCGACGTGCTGCGTGGCGACTTGCACCACCCGTCCGCATGCAATGACGACGTCTCGACGCTCGACGGGGATCCCGTTCTTGAAGCGAGGATAGTGGCTGCGATGTCTCATGTCTCGCCCCTTCAGATGTCGACGAAGATGCCAGGCCATTAAACTCATCGTAACGGGACAGAAGCAACACAGCTGCGCGTACGTACGGTAGAATCGTTACAACGACGTGACAGCACGGTACCTTCGTACCGGCCCAGCGGGAGAGCATCGGTTCGTTGACTCCGTGACATAACTGGAAAACGCCGCGCACGCGTGCTATTATCTCGCGCCATGACGTCCCGGAAGCCGGAACATGGGTATCGTCCCTGTTTCGGAGCGGTTGGAGCGGAGCGTCCGGCTTGCGGGGCATGGGAGGGAATGGAATGAGTAACGCGTTCAACAACGAACGACATCGCCGCACGCGCAGAACTCGTGACACGTTACCGAATCACCTTCAGTTCGGGTGGATGCCGGACACTCCGGCTGACCGGCAGCAGCCCGGACTGACCGACGCGGAAGATATGGATCATTCCGCTTCAGGATCGATCCTGGAGAAGCTGCCGGAGAATCAGCAGGCGTACTGGGCTCCCGCCCAGCCGGGTGATCTCCCGCCGACGATTATCCAGCGACAGCGGCCGCCGAGCGGGCACGA
>SKKR01000171.1 GCA_007123655.1 Thermomicrobiaceae bacterium | reverse complement strand
CGCGTTGAACGTATTCCATGCGGGTGGCGGCGTCGAGTTCAGCGACGCGTTCCTGGTGCCGCTCACGATCTGCGGGATTGCTCTTGTACTCTCGATACTGTTACGGGTGCCCAAGCCGTGGGAGGCTGGCGCGGCCGAGCGTGGGGAGTAGGATCGCGGGTTACTCTCCGGCGCGCAGCACGTCACTCAGATCGCTTCTCCTTGCGATCCAGGCGAAGACCAGCGCGGCACCCACGGCGATGACGACCAACCCGAATGCCTGCGCGGCGGCAAGGACCCAGTTGATCCCGATGACGACCTGCTCTTCCGGGGGATAAAGGCTCGCGATGTCCAGCCCCGGCGCAATCAGCCAGGTGAGTACCCCGCCGAACACCGCGCCGATGAACCCCGCCAGAAGGGCGGACGGAATCTGCTCGATCAGCGTCAGTCCCACGGCCTGGTCTCGAGTCGCTCCCATCGTTCTGAGATAGCCGACGTCCCGGCGCCGTTCCTCTGCGGTCAGGGCAAGCGCGCAGATGACGGAGAGACCGGCGTAGATTCCCGCCATGAAGATCGTCAGCCAGAACCCTTGCGTGATTCCCTGCTGAAACGCCTCGTTGACGCCGGCGCGACCCGGCGCCTCGCCGGTCTCGGCTTCAAGTTGCTCGATCGGGATTGGCTCCGGGGTCTCGATCGAGTACCAGATCGCGCCGGCAAATACTGCCACTCCAAGCGCCAGAATCATCACAACGAGCGGGAGGTGCCTGCCCAGCGACGGTTCGGCAATCCGACGGAGGCCCAGAAACGGTACGATGTCTGTTCGGCGCCCGGCAACGCTTGCGAGGTTACGAAGTAGCCACGGGAAGAGCCGCACTGCCACGATTCCGGTGGCGATCCCGGCGAGAACGGGAACGGCTGCGACGTACGGGTCGAACCCCTCCACCTCACTGCCGGTTGTGACCCCTCGCTGCCGCAGGATGACGATCCCGGCCACCGCCAGCACGACGACGACCCCTTCCGCGACGATGCGGCGCAGCGTTGACCCTTCCGGGACACCGGCCCTGCGGCCCATGAGCGACCCGAGGTCGACCGCCCAGATCCGGCGGGTCAGGGACCAGAGCGCGAGCACGCCGATGACTCCGACTGCGCCGGCCGCGATGAGCGAGTCCAGGGTAGGCGTCCCGTTCGTCAGGATTCCGGCGAGTACGACACCCAGTCCTGCCGCCGGCAGCGCCAGGAGCAGTCCTTCGGAGATCTGCGACAGGCTCAGTTGGATCGTAGACGCTCCCCGGCTACGCATCAGTGCAATCTCAGGCGTGCGGCGACTGGCGACCAGGGCACCCAGCAGACCGGAGATCGCCACTCCGATCGTGACGATCCCGGCAATGACCAGAGACAGGACCGCGGAGGTGAGGTTGTACTGCCGTTCCGCTCCGGTGAGCAGCGTCGGGAGCAGTGAGCGGATCGAAATCTGCCTGGCCGCGGCGGGAGGATCCAGATCGGCCAGTTCCTGATACGGGCCGCGGTTCTGGACCACGCTTCGCAGGTCGGACGCGACCTGGTCGGCGTCAGCCATCGCCACACTCCCCGGCTCTACGAACAGGCGCCAGCGATAGCTCCAGAAACCGGGCTCGTTGAGTCCGAGCAGTTCCGGGTAGTCCGCTTCCGCCGGGATTCCCATCGAGTAATAGATGGACTCATCCGGCGTCGTGATGACGTCCGTCTCGAATGTCCGGCTGTCCATGAACCAGAAATCGCTGTCCGGATCAGTCGTCTCGAAGACCCCAACAACTTCGACGACCACGTGCTCGGCATAGTAGGCCAGCGGTGCACCCCGGTTGCGCAAGTCGCTCGAGTCTGCGCGAACGACCAGGAAGTCGCCGGTACTCAGATCCATGATGTCGGCGGTGCCCTGACCGATCTTCACCTCGTATCTGAGGACGGTGCCGTCCTCCACGGTGTCCGGAAGCTCGGTTGCGTCCGATAACTGAATGGGGCCGGCGGATTCGGGTTCGCGCCCTTCGATCAGCTCGATCTGGTCCTCGAGGCCGCTCTGATAACGGAACTGAAAATACTGCGAGGTCGGGCCGGTCGCGATCGTCAGGTCGTCCAGAAGCATGTGATACCTGGCGGAGTCGGCCGTCCACTGGACATCGTCCACGATCGCCTGCATAGACTCCGGAAGGTTGTCACGGTAACGGTCACCGCGTTCGCCGACCAGCCCGAGTGGATCCCCCCCGGACGTCGGAAGTCGCCCTTCCAGTTCGACCTGGACGCCACGCTGAATCACGACCGCGCGGTCGAGCGCTTCGTACATCCCGTCGTCGCCCACCTGGTTCAGAATGATGGGAATGGCCGCGACGGCCGTCGCGGTGATCAGGATCACCAGCGCGAATGTCCCGACCAATATCGGATCAGCCGCCATTCGCCGGCGCAACGGCGCTCCAAGGAGCGCCAGATAGCGCCTGAGTTCGCTCTTGTTGTGATCACCGTTCCCCTGCATGCGCTCGCGTTTCATTCATCGATCAGTCCGGCAAGAGACAATCGGGCGAGAGATCTTCGTCCGGAGCTCGCCGGCACTCGT
>SKKR01000424.1 GCA_007123655.1 Thermomicrobiaceae bacterium | reverse complement strand
TCAGTGGTGCCTTCAGGACCGTCCGGGCCATACTCAGGGTCGGGTTCGGAGCACCAGCCAAGCCCGGCCTCATTCCGCGACAGGATGTCGAGAGATCAGCGATTTTCATGCCCCGGTGGCGGGCGTCAGCCCATGAATACTCAGGGCAGGCTCCGTGACGAGGCGAACACCGAGTCACGCAGTGGAGAAATCGAGGCAGCCCGTTCCGGGCAAGTCAGTCCGTGCCAATCGCCGAGCCGACAGGGAGAGCCTGTCCCGATCCCCCCGAGGGATTGGCCCCGACGAGGCCCGTCAACACCGGTGAGAACCGGAGTAGGCTGGTTCACCAGGCCAGCAGGGTCGCCGGCCCCTCCGCAGGATGTGTGGATGCAGGGTCACCGGCCCCAACGCGGTCTGCCAATGCCATTGAGATTCGCTCTAGCGTTCGGCACGTTTATCGGCTGGGATCGCTGGAACAACGTTCGGACAGGAACGACACTGCGGAGGAAGACTCGCCGGATTGAGGTTGCGCAAATCGAAACCGGCCTCTTCGAGCATCCTGTGTGTCAACAGGAGCGGCAGCCCCACGACGTTGCAGTAGCAGCCCTCATATCGCTCGACTGGTCGGAACTGTCTGTCCTGGATCGCGTAGCTTCCCGCTTTATCGAACGGTTCGTCGGATTCGATGTACCGCTCGATCTCCTCGTCCGAGTAGTCACGCATTACAACGTTCGTCGTCACGTGATCGATCCAGGATTGCTCTCCAAACACCAGTGCGACGGCTGTGGTGACCTGATGTTCTCGACCGCGCAGTTGCCGCAGTGTCCGCCTCGCCTCTTCGGCGCTCTCGGGTTTGCCGAGGATGCTGTTATCGAGCACCACGATCGTATCAGCCGCGATGATCGCCGAATCCGGGAAGTCCGCGGCCACCTCACGAGCCTTCAGGTCTGATAGGTCCCGCGCAAACACGACCGGGTCTTCGATTTTTCCGGGGAGCGACTCGTCAACGCCACTCGCGGCACGAACCGTAAATGCCAGGCCGAGACAGGCGAGCAGTTCCCGGCGTCTTGGAGACGCGGACGCCAGCACGAGATCCGGCGAATCGCTCATGCCGGCTCCAGTATCGAGACAGATTCGACGTGGTAGGTCTGGGGGAACATATCGACGGGCGTCACGTCCAGGAGATCGAAGCCTGCGTCCACGAGATACCGGAGGTCCCGGGCAAGCGTCGCCGGGTTGCAGGAGACGTAGACGATCCGCTTTGGCCGGAACTCCACTACCGCCTTCAGCGTGTTCTTGTGGCAGCCCGGACGGGAGGGATCCAGCAGGACAATGTCCGGTTCGATGTCCAGGTCCGGAAGAATGTGTTCGACTTTGCCCTTGTAGTAGGCAACGTTCGGAACGCCTTCCAGGTTAATCGCGGCGTCCTCGGTGGCTGACGGGGACTCTTCGATGGCGATCACATCCCGGACGTAGGGGGCGAGCATCACCGCGAACGTTCCGACGCCGGCGTAGGCGTCGACGAGCGTCTCGTTGCCCTTCAGCTTGAGACGATCGCGCACGAGATCCGCCAGCCGTTCGGCCTGTTTCGTGTTCGTCTGAAAGAAGGACGGTCCGGAGATGCGGAACCGGTTCCCGTGCAGGTCTTCTTCGAACCAGGTCTTATCACCCGGCAACTCCGGCTCCACCTCGCGCTGATCCGGCTGGACGAAGGCATCTCCCGTGTTGATGCCGTAGCGGATCACGACCTGGTGCTTGCCGGTCGCCCGTCCCTGAAGCCGCTGCAGCACGTCGTTGATCCAGGGGTGCATGAGCATGCACTCGTCGATCTGCATGAACCGGCGGCCGCTGCCGGCGCGTGAAACGAAGCCGAGTTGGCCCTCGTTCTTGATCGTGAAACGGGCGTGATTGCGATACCCGAACCCCTCCGGCGCTCCCATCGCTTCGGAGACCGGTGGGTTCTCGAACTTTCCGATCCGCCTCAGCTGTTCGGCAACCACGTGGCGCTTGAGCTCGACCTGATGGTCGTAGTCGATGTGCTGCCACTGGCACCCGCCACAGGTGCCGAAGTACGGGCACGGCGGCTCGATCCGGTGTGGAGATGGATCGTGGACTTCCTCTACGACCCCGTTCCAGAAGCCGCGGCGGTTCTGCTCGATCCGGACGGTGACCTCTTCTCCCGGGATCCCGTAATCCGCGAAAATTACGCGGCCGTCATACCGGCCGATCGCCGAGCCTTCGAATGCCATGTCGTCCAGTCTGATCCGGACGTGCGTCGGTTTGTCTTCCTCTTGTTCCTGATCCTGTACGTTCTGGTCCGTCTGGTCTGTCATCAGCACTCCATCGAAGGCGGCACGTATCGTCTGGCACACCTGCCAAGTGTGCCAGTTTCGCGAAGCCGCTGAAGGGGCGTAGTTGCACGACAGCGTCGCCGAAAAACGGCGACCGCACACGCCGCGTGGTCATTGCACGGTGGGGTGCGCGTGGATCAGAGGGTCTGGTTGGCGATGCGAAGGTGGTGGTCCGTGTAGGCTTTCAGTGCCCTCAGCTGGCGCTCACTGATCACCTCGCATACCCAGGACCAGTG